>NZ_JAKFCQ010000054.1:0-8491 GCF_036676585.1 Robertmurraya sp. | reverse complement strand
ATTGAAACTATTACTAGCAAATACCTCACAACTCTAAATTTTCAGTATATTTTGACATGAAACTATTATAACTTTTATCGTTTTTTTATGCAACAACAAAAACTTTGTTAGGATAATTTATTATCCATCTACCGAAGTAAAGTGTAAGCACTGGTATTCCTACCCTTTTAAGTATTTAAAAATATCTTTCGGTACCATTTTCACTATCATTTTTACTGTCAACCTATCTTACATATGCATTGACAACTGCATAAAAATCATAAATATCATACAAATAAAGGGAGAATTAAACCTTGTAGCGTTTTTATTCTCCCTTCTTACTAATTAATCCTCGTCTTTGATGTCTCTATCTTCTGGAATTGGCTCGTTTTCTAGCTCTTTTATGAGGTGTTTATATTTTTCAAGCTGTTCAAAATGGGTTTTGAATTGATCCTTGTAAATCATGGGCACACCTTCACTATCACGCAACACCCTGATTTTTCCCTGTAAAATTAAATTTTCTACATACTGAACGGAAACCGATAAATACTCTGCTGTTTCTTTTACTGTTAGGTACATCCATACGTCACTCCTACTATCTATATGAAGCTATTATACCGAATTACCCCTTTTTAACCTATAACTCAAAAGATAATTGTGATTCTAGATGAGCAAAAGCTTGTTCAAGATCAGCTATCAAATCTTCGGTATCCTCGATTCCGACAGATATACGAACGAGTCCTTCAGGTATCCCTAATTCCTTTCGTTCTTCAAGGGTACACTCCACATGACTCGTCGTTCTTGCTGGTCCATAGATCGTCTCTACAGCCCCAAGATTACCAGCTCTATTTGCGTACTGTAACTTTGGCAATAGAATTTTGATAGCCTCCATCTCCTCTTTTAAAACAAAACTAACGATTCCCCCGAAGCCCTTCATTTGTTTTTTCGCAATATGATGATTACGATGTGTTTCTAATCCAGGATAAAACACTTCCTCCACATGCTTCTGATTTTTCAAATACCTCGCTATTTCCATCGCACTCTTTTCTTGCTGTCTTACACGAAGTTTTAATGTTTTCATTCCTCTTAAAATAAGATAAGCTGACCAAGGATCCATCGTAGCACCATTAATCTCTCGGTAATGATACACTTTTTCCATCAGTTCCTTTGGACCGCATACCACTCCACCCATCGCATCTGCGTGACCACTTAAAAACTTAGTGGCACTATGAATAACGATGTCTACTCCAAATTGGATCGGAT
The DNA here is from genome assembly GCF_036676585.1 of Robertmurraya sp. Classification (NCBI taxonomy): domain Bacteria; kingdom Bacillati; phylum Bacillota; class Bacilli; order Caryophanales; family Bacillaceae; genus Robertmurraya; species Robertmurraya sp. The sequence continues at coordinate 7,249 of NZ_JAKFCQ010000054.1, read as the reverse complement.
TTTGATTAATTGGAGTAGCAAATGTATTATCAATGATCACCAAGGCTCCTACCGCTTTACCAGCCTTCACCATTCTTTCAATATCTGTAATCTTCAGTGTCGGGTTCGTTGGTGATTCTAAATACAATACCTTGCACCCTTTAGCCACTTCCGCCTCGATCTCTTCATGATTCCCGGTAGTACATAACGTCACATTTACATCTATATGCGGTAGAAACTCCGTGAAAATTTTATTGGTTCCTCCATACGTGTCCTTAACAGATACGACCCGATCGCCTGACCGTAAAAACGTATATAGCGCACTGCTAATGGCGGCCATCCCCGATGAAAAGCCGACTGCTGCTTCTGCCCCTTCGAGAATTCGTACTTTTTCCTCGAAAGCTTCGACGGTTGGATTCGTCATCCGATTGTATATGTGTCCAGGTTTTAACCCCAGTGCCACATCCTGCCATTCATCCATATCATCATAATTGTAGGCAACACTTAAGACGACAGGCACTTGGGTTGCATTAAAAGCAAGAGATGCCTCTTCTCCTGCCCAGACAGCTTTTGTTCCGTCCTTTATATTCATAAAGTTGTGTTTAACCATGTCTTTTCACCTCAATAATTTGTATATCATTAACTATGTTTCTAATGTATATTGTATATTGTATAATATACAGAATATTATAACAAATATTAAGAGAATTTTTTTTATTAAATAGGTTGAGGGCTCTACCCTTCTGATACTTAAGGTATAATAGGTTACAGAAAAAAAGCCTTCAGTAAGGAGGAACCGATGATTAATAAAAGATACCGATCCTTAAAAGATCATGTGTATGATTACATAGCTACTGAAATTCAGAATGGAAACTTGCTTCCCAAGCAGAAAATAAATGAAGTGGCCCTAGCCGATCAATTGGAAGTGAGCAGAACTCCTGTAAGAGAAGCTTTAATACAACTTGCATCCGAAAACTTACTTGATTTTTTCCCTCGAAAAGGATTTATCGTAAAAGAACTTACGATAAAAGCCAAGCTTGATGTGTTCCAGGTAGTTGCTGTTCTTGACGCTTTAGCAGCATCTTTATCCTTAGAGCTTCTTACGGATGAAGACCTACATAAGATGGAAGAGCTGGTGAAAAAAATTGACCAAGCAATCTCTCAGCGAAATTATTCTGATTATCAAACATATCAAAACGAATTTCACCAGGTTTATATTGAAAAATGCAATAATGAAACATTAATCGATCTGCTGCATTCGTTACAAAATAGTTTTGTTAGACAGATTTACTTAAGTAAGGACGAAGATAAGCTATTCTCTGTGCTCACACAAATGAACGAGCAACATGCAAAAATTGTTAAACATTTTAGAGACAAAGATACAGATAAACTAGAACAGCTGATAAAAAATGAACATTGGAAAATCACTCACGTAGACATGATTTAATGGAACAGGCTAAATAGTCTGTTCTTTTTCTTTTCCTACATATAAGTTACATTTCTGTGAAAGATAAGAATAAATGTTTGACATATATGAAAGAAAATATTAACCTGATATAGTTTTTAAAATAATTAATCCGATAAACTTAGTGGGGGTTTTTTACATGAAAAAATTATTATTCGTGCTGTTCACGCTCCTTCTTTCTCTAGCTTTAACTGCTTGTGGAGCAAAGGAAGAAGAAGAAAAAGCAGCAAACTTATACGAAGAGATTAAAGAGAAAGGTGAAATTACCATCGGGACGGAAGGTACTTATGCACCGTTTACTTTCCATGACGAGTCTGGAAAACTAACAGGGTTTGACATTGAGATTGCTGAAGAAGTATTCAAGCGCCTTGATATTAAGCCTGTTTTCGTAGAAACAAAATGGGACGGAATGATTGCTGGACTAGATGCAAAGCGATATGACATGGTTGCTAACGAAGTAGCTATTCGCGAAGATCGCCTCGAGAAATACGATATGTCTGAACCATACATTTCTTCAAAAGCGGTACTTGTTGTTGGTGAAGCAAACGAAGACATTAAAACGTTTGAAGATTTGAATGGAAAAAAAGTAGGTCAATCTTTAGACAGTAACTACCGCAAAATTGCAGAAGCACATGGGGCAACAAACACAGTGGTAGATGGATTTAACCAAGCAATTGATTTAATCACTTCAGGTCGAATTGATGCAACAATCAACGATAATCTTTCTTACCTGGATTTAAAAAAGCAACGTCCGGACCTAGCGATTAAAAAGGTGGATGAAGAGGCGGATGTAACTAGCAATGCCTTCTTATTCCGTAAAGATAACAAAGAGCTAGTTGATGCGGTTAACGGTGCATTAGCTGACATGATTGAAGACGGAACCTACCTTGAAATCTCAACTAAATGGTTTGGCGAAGACGTATTGAAGTAAAGGACTGAATTGAAATGGTCTTAGATGAAAGAGCGGAACGAATTATAGGAATCCTTAGCGATTCCTTTTTTCCTATTTTAAAAGCTGGTTTATATTTTACGGTTCCATTAACATTGATCACATTTACACTTGGTCTTATATTAGCGTTTTTCACAGCAATTGCTCGCATATCAGGCATTAAGCCTCTCGTTGCGATTGCTAAATTTTATGTTTGGATCTTTCGGGGTACACCGTTACTTGTTCAACTATTCATCCTATTTTATGGTCTTCCAAGTGTGGGAATTACGCTAGATCCATTTCCAGCTGCTGTACTTGGTTTCACCCTAAATAAAGGGGCTTATAGCTCGGAAATAATTCGTGCAGCGATTCTTTCCACTCCTAAAGGTCAATGGGAAGCAGCCTATTCCATTGGAATGACTCGGGCACAGGCCATGAGACGAATCATTCTCCCACAAGCGATAAGAGTATCTGTTCCACCACTTGGAAACTCTTTTATCAGCCTTGTAAAAGACACTTCCCTTGCTGCAACGATTACCGTTACAGAGATGTTTCAAAAAGGGCAACAGGTGGCTGCAGCGACGTACGAACCTCTTTGGCTTTATATTGAGGTAGCTTTTATTTATTTAATGTTCAGTACGGTGCTGTCCTATGCTCAATCCATGCTCGAACGTCGCTTTGACCGCAGCGTAGCAAAGTAGGAAGGGAGAGTATTGGCTATGATTAAACTAGAAAATTTATATAAAAGCTTTGGAGACATTGATGTTTTAAAAGGAATTGACTTAGCGGTTGAAAAGGGGAAAACGGCGGTTATTATTGGCCCATCTGGTTCAGGGAAAACGACCCTTTTACGCTGTCTTAATTTATTGGAGATCCCAAATCAAGGGGCGATTACAATTGGGGAAAAAGAACTTCAGTTTCAATCAGGAACGAAGTTAAAACCGACTCAAATGACCGCCTTTCGTCAACAAACGGGAATGGTTTTTCAATCGTACAACCTTTTTCCACACTTAACGGTTGTTGAGAATGTAATGGAAGGCCAAGTCGTGGTTTTAAGACGCTCAAAAGCGGAGGCCAAAAAGCGTTCTCTCGATTTACTAGCCAAGGTTGGACTAAGCGACCGTGCGGATATGTACCCGCATCAACTATCAGGAGGCCAGCAGCAACGCGTTGGGATTGCCAGAGCGATGGCGATGGATCCGAAAGTATTATTATTTGACGAACCCACCTCCGCCCTAGATCCGGAGCTTGTTGGTGAAGTATTAAAAGTCATGAAGGATCTTGCCGAAGAAGGCATGACGATGGTCGTTGTTACCCATGAAATGGAGTTCGCTAGAGATGTAGCAGACCAAGTCATATTCATGGATCAAGGACACATTGCTGAAAAAGGAACACCAGAAGAAATCTTCACCCTCTCAACGAATCCTAGAACTCAGCAGTTTCTAAACAAAGTCGTACGCTGAAGCTGACATACAAAAGGGGTAAAGTGTCCTTCTCAGAAGGACACTTTACCCCTTTTTGTCCACGAGCGGTGACAGACACCCTCCGTGGACACTTTGGCCTCATTTGTCTTTTTGTGGTGTCTGTCACCGCAATTAGTGTTAGGCTGCTTTTTTGGCTTGTGTTTTTTTGCTGTGTGCTCTGGCAACTGGACCGTAGAAGAAGATTCCACTTGCAAGAAGAGCCACTCCGAACATGAAGGTTTTGATGTCGGCTGTTCCCGCGTAGATGACCCATACCGAATATAAGGTTGCTAGTAAAGCAATGACCCCATCAAATACTTTTGATCTTGCTTGGCCTTCATACGTTTCACCTGTAATCACTAGCTTTAACTGGAATACAGCTGCAATGAAGTAAGGAACCAGGTATGATAAGGTTGCAATGTAAATAACAAAGTCAAACGCCGCAGAGATTGAATTTGAAATAGTTGAGAAGATAAATAACTGTCCTAATGAGTTTGTTATAATCATTGATAACACCGGAATACTCTTCTCGTTTTCCTTTAAGAATGAAGGTAAAAACAGACCTTGCTTGGCTGCTTGGTACGGAACCTCTGCACTAAGCATCACCCAACCAATGGTAGATCCAAATAAGCTGATTAATCCAATACCTGCTAACACTTTTCCAGAAACAGGTCCAAGCACGCTGACAATCGCATCAATCAATGGCTTGTCTGACGCAATTAACGCCTCTTGGCTTAATAAGCCCATAACTAATGTACTTACTCCAATATAAATGGCTAACGCAATGAACAACCCTAGAATCGTTGCACGCTTAACGTCAATTTGCTTTTTCGCACGTCCCGCAAAAACAACCGCGGATTCTACTCCGATAAACGCCCATAAGGTAGCAACCGCTGCATTGCTAATCTGCCCCATAAGCCCAACAGAAGCACCACTCTCATCTAGACGGGGTTCAACCATAGGAAGCATATTGGAAGCCTCAAATGCAAATAAGGCAACAATTATGAAAATGAAGAAACCTGCCACTTTAGACGCTGTTGCAATGAAGTTTAATTTCCCTGCATTTTCTAACCCACGTAAAATAATGAAGTGTGTTCCCCATAATAAAATTGAACAAACCGCAAAAGTTAAGGCATTACCGACCTTTAAAGTAAAAGAACCAACGGTAATTAACTCAGCTTGACTCGTTAAAATGGGAAAGAATGTTGATAAATAACTAGCGAATGTTGTTATGATTGCAATATTTCCTGCTAAGTTACCAATCCAATAACCCCAAGTAGCCATGAACCCGGAAAGAACAGAGCCTCTAGAATTTGGCTTAAAAAGCTCTTTCGCATAAATTTGTGGTCCACCATTTAAATTCGGCTTTCTCATTCCTAAATTCCCGAACACAAGCGCGGTTACAAGTACTCCTGCTCCTGTAAATAACCAAGCAAGAATAACCCCCGCCGGACTTGCCGCTTCTGACAGTGAACGTGGTAACATAAAGATACCCGAGCCTACCATATTTCCAACTACTAATGCAGTTAGTATCCATAAACCTAATTTAGTTTGTTTTCCCATAATAATATTCCTTTCTATTATTATTCTTCAACTCTCAAAAATAGATGTCCCTAATAGACATAAAAAAACACACCAAAACGTGAGTACAGTGTGTTTTACAGTAACCGCATCAGGCAAATGGATAGTTCAACATAGCTAACGAGCTATGACAGTCCTACACCTATTCGATGTAGTCCCAGCTACTATAGTCAGAGAATTATAGTGCTTCGGCGAAAATTCCTTTCAACTGAAATCATTGAGCTTCTCTGGCTCTCATCCAACTTACTAATATTTTTCGCAACCTCTACCTCATCTTGAGCTGATGAGGATCATATTAAATTCAAAATGCTTTACTAGAATAATTCATGAACGTATTTATGTCAATGGCATTAATTGCTATTGTACTGTACGAACATCAGAAAATGGAAAAAATACAAACTCACTTACTCCAACTATCTTTTCCTTCTTAATAAAACCAAGACCGTTTCTTGAGTCCATACTGCGAAGTCGATTGTCACCCAATACAAAATAATGCCCTTCCGGTACGAGAATAGGTCCATAATCTCCCGTTAACACACTACCTTGTTCATGAGCTTGCTCACGATTACTTTCTAAATACTCTTCGCTGTTAACCACACCATTGATTAGTAACTGATCATCCCTTATTTCGATCATATCTCCAGGCAAGCCAATAATTCTTTTTACGTAATTTTCGCCTTCTCCTTTAATAATCACAATGTCCTCACGTTCAATTTTATCTGTATTGACTTTGTTAACAAATATTTTCTCTTGATCGTGAAGCGTGGGTTCCATCGAGGCACCATCCACAATATAAGGAGCAAAGACAAATGTACGAACGACGACTACGATAGCGAAAGCAATAAACACCGATTTACCCCAGCTAATTATTTCTTGCCTCTTCTTAGTTTCTCCCATCCTATTCTGCTCCTCTTTTCTTTAATAACTTGTTTACATTTTATCATAATCACTTAATACCCTCGGTTACCAAAGCTCACTTTCAGCCCATAAATCGTTAGACAAGATTCTCCAAAAACATCTAGAAAAAGCCAAATAAAAAAGCCAGCACTAGCGCTGACTTCTAACCTATCGTTATTGTTGACTCTTCAATTTTCTATACTGATACATTTTCCACTGATAATGAATAAAACAACCGATACAAAAACCTAATAGGGCAACGGTCGCAGCAATCGCGACTAGTATCGTAAATATATACCCTACCACTGGCAGATTGAAGGCAAACCCAATAAAACCTGCCCCTAAGCATAGAATGGCAATTTTTTGATTAAACTGCTGCTGCTCCCAATCTTCTTGCAGATACTTTGATGGTTCCTTTTTTAAAAACCGCTTCGCTACCTCCATGATCGGATTTATACGAAAAATAACTCCACATGCACCCGAGAGTAGAGGAATTAATAAGATCCATTCCATATTTGTCACCCATGTAAGGATAACGGAAAGTACAATGATCGACTGGTTGACTTGCACAAGTGGCTTTGGGATCGTACGAACGTCAGATATCATCTATATCACACCTTTTTTATAGGATTAGTTGGTAATTTATTTTACCTAATATCCAGGCATTTGTATACAAATTAGCATGACTCTAATAGAACGAAAATAAAGACAAAAAAAAAAACGATTGCCCTATAGCAATCGCTTCTTTTTTATACACCCTTTTGTTGTTGTTGTTCCTTTAAGATATCACGAATTTCTGAAAGCAATTTTTCCTCAGTTGTTGGTGCCTTTACTTCCGATTTTACTTCTTGCTTCTTTCTAAACTTCTGTAATAATCTTATAAAGAGGAAAATGGAAAAAGCAATAATAAAGAAATCAACGACATTTTGTATGAAC
>NZ_JAKFCQ010000053.1:0-29762 GCF_036676585.1 Robertmurraya sp. | reverse complement strand
CATGAGCAGGGACGGTTTGAAAAAGTAAACAAGCTGCTAAGAGAGGACAATAAAAAAGCTCTTCAAATCATGGAGATGACGATGCCTATTCTCATGTTCGGAATGAATGTTGCGATGGTTATTATTCTGTGGTTTGGCTCTCTTCAGCTGGATATCGGTGGGGCACAAGCGGGGGAAATCGTCGCTGTGCTTAATTATGGAACCAAAATTATGTTTGCTTTTACCGTTTTTTCTTTTGTTATGATGAATTACTCTAGGGCACAAGCTTCCTCAGGAAGGCTTGTTGAAATACTTGAGCAAGAAACGGATGCTGAACAGCTGAAAACTCCTTCAACAGGAAAAATAATAGACGGACGAGTGGAGTTTCATCACGTGAGTTTCCACTATCCACAAGCGCTCAAGCCAACACTGAAAGACATTAGTTTTACGGCTGAGGCAGGTCAAAGAATCGGAATCTTAGGGGAAACAGGGTCAGGGAAAACGTCCCTATTTCAGTTAATCCCTCGCTTGTTTGAGGCAACTGAAGGACATATTACGATTGATGACGAGGATATCAAAAAGTATGAAAAGGAAGAACTAAGAAAGCAAATCGGAATGGTTCCTCAAGAAGCACATTTATTTACTGGTACGGTAAAAGAGAATATTGGCTGGGGGAAGGAGAATGCCACTTTTGATGAGATTATAGAAGCTGCGAAAAAGGCAGAAATTCATGAGTTCATCATGACTCTCCCGAACCAATACGAAACTATGGTAGGACAGCGTGGGGTAAATTTATCAGGTGGTCAAAAGCAACGTCTCTCCATCGCGCGGGCAATCGTAAGACAGCCAAGCATCTTGTTATTGGATGATAGTACGAGTGCGCTTGACGCCAAAACTGAGGCTAACATTCTAGCTTCAATAAAAGACCAAGCATGTACCACTTTTATCATAGCTCAAAAAATTAGCTCGGTCATAAAAGCGGATCAAATCCTTCTCCTCGAAGAAGGATCGTTGGTCGCAAAAGGGACGCATGAACAATTGCTGAAAGAAAGCGACAGCTACCGTAGAATATACAAGTCCCAGATGCAAAAGGAGATGGAGCAGCTTGCATAAACCTCAAACAAAGCCAAAAGCAAAGAATATGAAGAGAACACTGCTTAGGGTTCTTGGCTACGCAAACAAAGAAAAGACACTGCTCTCTTGGGTTCTTTTTATGGTGATTGCAAGTTCTGTTTTTTCCTTGATTGGTCCCTATTTATTAGGAGTGGCGGTTGACGATGTTATTGCAGGAACCAATAAAGAACGATTTTTATTATTGTTATTTGGAGTCATCATCGTCTTTCTTTTGCAATCAGGGGCACTATTTTTCCAGAACTATTGGATGATTGGAATTGCTCAAGAAATAGTTTTTCGAATGAGAAACCAGCTTTTCAAAAAACTGCATATGCTCCCCATTTCCTTTTTCCAGAAGCGTCAGCACGGTGAGCTTATGAGCCGCTTAACAAATGATATGGAAAATGTCAGTCGAACATTGAATTCAGCCATTATTCAAGTGGTTACAAGTACGTTAACGATAGTAGGAACTGTTGCCATGATGTTATGGCTGAGCCCTTTGTTAACGGTATTAACATTAACGATAGTCCCTGTTATGTTTGCCGGATTGAAATGGATTACGAACCGAACAGGGAAGTTTTTTAAGGAGCAGCAAAAAACACTCGGTGACATGAACGGTTTCATTGAGGAAACACTGTCGGGTCAAAAAATTGTGAAAATGTACTCGCAGGAACGGAAAGTGATCCAACAGTTTGCGGAGAAAAACGATGCATTAAAAGAATCAAATTATTGGGCTCAAACATACTCGGGCTTTATTCCGAAACTGATGAATATGCTAAACAACGTAAGCTTTGCGATCATTGTTGGGATTGGTGGAATTCTTGCCATCAAGGGATCGGTTTCAATCGGTATCATTGTTACCTTTACTACATACTCTAGGCAGTTCACGAGACCATTAAATGATCTAGCTAACCAGTTCAACATGATTTTATCGGCTGTTGCTGGTGCAGAGCGTGTATTTCAAATCGTGGATGAAAAAGAAGAACAGGATGATGAAGGGAAAGCAAACTCCATTGATTGTTTGCGTGGAGAGATTGTATTCGATCAGGTTGGCTTTTCCTATAATAAGGGCCTTGCGACATTAAGGGATGTAAGTTTCCAAGCAAGAGCTGGTGAGACGGTGGCCCTAGTTGGACCAACGGGAGCGGGGAAAACGACGGTCATCTCCTTGCTTGCTCGTTTTTACGACAGTGATCAGGGAACGATTTGGATTGATGGAAGAGATAGCAAGGAAATTACACGAGACAGCTTAAGAAAGCAAATCGGTTTTGTTTTACAGGATTCTATTTTATTTGAATCAACCGTTCGAGAAAATATTCGGTTTGGTCGTCTAGATGCCACTGACGAAGAGGTTCTCCAGGCAGCGAAGGAAGCAAATGCGCATGATTTTATCATGAAGCTTCCCGATGGATACGATACCGTGCTAAATGGGGAGGGGGCAGGAATTAGTCACGGACAGCGACAGTTGTTATCCATTGCCCGTGCGTTACTAGCGGACCCAGCTCTGTTGATTCTAGACGAGGCGACAAGCAGTATTGACACCATTACGGAAATGAAAATTATTGAGGCGTTAGAAAGGTTGATGAAGGACCGAACCACATTTGTGATTGCCCATCGCCTGAACACGATTCAAAATGCAGACCTAATCGTTGTGTTAAAAGATGGTCAAGTCATTGAAAAAGGCTCAAACAAAGAGCTACTGAAACAAAATGGATTTTATGCAGACTTAGTTCGTACACAGCAACAAAAGGCAATTATGTGAAAGTTGGCCCTTAGTGGGTCAGCTTTTTCTTTTTTTATAGCAAAAATACCCGGTAGTTGGGCAAGGTAAGGAGGTAGAAAGGAGCGGAAAACAGTGGTGTATGATTGCGTGATTATTGGTGGAGGAATTGCTGGATTACAGTGTGCGATACAGTTAGGAAGATATATGTATAAGGTGCTCGTGATTGATTCAGGTGACGGAAGGTCTACTCTGTGCCGAAGCTATCATAATGTGCTCGGCTATCCATCCGGAGTGAGCGGTGAGTATTTACGGTCGATTGGGGAGAACCAGGCAAAGCAGTATGGAGTCGAGTTTTTACTAGAAAAAGTTGAAAAAGTGGAAAAGAAAAAAGAGATTTTTCATGTAACCACTCATAGTGGGGACGAGAAAAAGGCAAAGAGATTGTTAATTGCAACTGGGGTAATGGACCGGATCCCGCCCATCCCTGAACTGTACCCATGCCTAGGGCAGAGTGTGTATATATGTCCTGATTGTGATGGATACGAAATCAAAGACGAGGAATGTATCGTGATTGGCTCTGGTAATGTCGGTGCTAATGCGGCGTTGACTTTATTGTTTTGGTCAAAAAAGCTTGTTTATGTGAATCACGAGCGAAAAGAAGTGGATGAAAAACTCCTTAAACAGCTTAAAAAGGAGAATATTGAGTACTATGAACAGTCGATTGAACAGGTACAGGCGAAGGACGGTCAGTTTCAAGGTATCACTTTGGCAGATGGAACTCAGTTAGTTTCAACCCACGGATTTGTCGCGTTTGGAAACAACGAGGTACGTTCCGAGCTTGCTGCTCAGCTTGGAGTGGAACGCATGGAAAATAAACATATTCTTGTTGATCCTCGTTCAAAAATGACGAATATCAAACATGTATGGGCAGCAGGTGATGTGGTAGCTCATTCCGAGCAAGTGACAGTTGCGATGGGAGAAGGACTTCAAGCGGCGATTTTTATTCATAAATCATTGATGAGTGAATCCTGAATGGGAAACTGGCCGTTTTTTAGGACGGCCAGATGATTTATATTTGCGATGGATTAACGAAATTCCTGCAAAAAAGAACCCGGTATTGCGTAAAATTCTTGTAAGCGTTAAACTATTAACAACAGTGCAACCTTTTAAAGGTTATTTTTTTACCTATTTATGCAAACGGTTGCGCTCTCTAAAAAGCAGTTTACAGCATGAAAAAATAGAAGGTCAGAGGGGTAATGTATGAAGAAGATATGGTGGAAGGAAGCCGTGGCTTATCAAATTTATCCAAGAAGCTTCCAGGATTCAAATGGAGATGGAATTGGCGATTTACAAGGGATGATTCAACGACTTGATTATATAAAGGATCTTGGGATTGATGTGATTTGGATTTGTCCCATGTATAAATCACCGAATGACGATAATGGATACGATATTTCCGATTACGAAGACATTATGGAAGACTTCGGGACGATGGAGGACTTTGATGCTCTGTTAGCAGCTGTTCATGATCGTGGAATGAAGCTGATTATTGATCTGGTCCCTAATCACACAAGCGATGAGCATCAATGGTTTATCGAATCACGTCAATCTAAGGACAATCCGAAGCGAGATTGGTATATTTGGCGTGACGGGAAAGATGGAGCAGAGCCGAATAACTGGGAGAGTATTTTCGGAGGTTCTGCTTGGCAATACGATGAACAAACACATCAATACTATTTGCATGTGTTTTCAACCAAACAGCCTGACTTGAATTGGGAAAACCCGGAGGTTCGTGAAGCTGTCTATAGTATGATGAATTACTGGTTAGATAAAGGCATAGACGGGTTCCGAATTGATGCAATTAGCCATATTAAAAAGCGTCCAGGATTCCCAGATATGCCAAACCCAGAAAATAAGAAATACGTTTCTTCTTTTGACATGCATATGAATCAGGAAGGAATTCATGAGTTCCTGTCCGAGATGCAAGAAAAGACGTACGGAAAATATGATGTTATGACTGTAGGAGAAGCGAATGGGGTGTCAGTAGACGAAGCGCATCTTTGGGTAGGAGAAGAAGAAGGTAAAATGAACATGGTATTCCAGTTTGAGCATCTGGATCTTTGGGATACCGATCCTGCCAAAGGTCTTGATATTTTAGGCTTGAAAAAAGTGCTCACACGCTGGCAAAAGGGATTAGAAAAGGACGGCTGGAATGCGTTATTTATTGAAAATCACGATAAGCCGCGAATTGTCTCAACATGGGGGAACGACAAAGAATACTGGTACGAAAGTGCAACAAGCATGGCAGCGATGTATTTCCTGATGCAGGGGACACCATTTATTTATCAAGGTCAGGAAATTGGAATGACCAATGTCCACTTCTCAAGTATTGATGATTATGATGATGTGGCTGTAAAGAATATGTATCGTTTGAAGCGTGAAGAAGGGGTTTCTCATGAGGACATTATGGACATCATTTGGGCCACTTCAAGAGACAACAGCCGTACTCCTATGCAATGGTCAGATGATCACGAAGCTGGGTTTACAACAGGAACACCTTGGATGAAGGTGAACCCAAACTATAAAGAAATCAATGTGAAAAAGCAGCTAGAAGACGAACACTCTATCCTCTCTTTTTATAAAAAAATGATTCATCTGAAAAAGAACAATGAAGTGTTTACGTACGGAAAATATGAGCTTCTATTAGAAGAAGATCCGCAAATTTACGTGTACACACGAGAAAGTGACAACGATAAGGTCGTTGTTCTATCAAATCTAACTGGGGAAGCGGCAAGCTTCGCTGTAGACGGATTAGAATTAAAACACGATCAGCTGTTATTAGCGAATTATGAGATTGATCCCCACGACAACATGAACGAATTTACATTAAAACCGTTTGAGACAAGAGTATATCGTTTGACATAATATCCCTTGAAAAGACTATATCCACTCGATATGGTCTTTTCAATTTCTTAACACGATCTTAGCAATTCTCTCCATTTATACAAACTATACTGATAGTAAGACAGGGGAGAAATTAGTGAGGAGGGTCTGAATGAAGATTACGGTCTGCGGGACAGGGTATGTTGGGTTGGTAACCGGTGTTTGCTTAGCTGAAATAGGGCATGAGGTGGTTTGTTTTGATACAGATGAACAAAAAATTAACATGCTCAAAGAGGGAATTTGTCCGATATATGAACCAGGTTTAGAAGAGCTCCTGTTAAAGCAGCTTCTCGCAAAAAGGCTCCACTTTTCTACAGATGCAAAGCAAGCTTACAAAGAACCCGAGGTAATTTTTCTAGCAGTTGGCACCCCTGAAAAAGAAGATGGAGCGGCAGACTTAACGTTCATAGAACAAGCTGTAGAAACCATTGCACAACATATCGTTTCACATACAATCATCGTAACAAAAAGCACCGTCCCCATTGGTACTAATGACCGGCTCCAAGCGATGTTTGACGGCAAAGATGTGCCTGTCAATGTAGTCTCTAATCCAGAATTCTTGCGGGAAGGTTCGGGCATCTATGATACGTTTCACGGTGAACGGATTGTGATTGGTTCTAATCACAAAGAAGCCAAGGAGAAAGTGGAGGAAATCTTTCAACCTCTTCAAATTCCAATTGTTCATATGAGTATACGAAGTGCGGAAATGGTTAAGTACGCATCCAATACCTTTTTAGCGACAAAGATTTCGTTTATTAATGAAATAGCGAAGCTTTGTGAGTATACGGGTGCAAATGTAGAGGATGTAGCTCTTGGAATGGGGATGGACAGTCGAATTGGGACACCTTTTTTAAAGGCGGGAATCGGTTTTGGCGGGTCCTGTTTTCCGAAGGATACGAAAGCATTAGAAAATGTGGCAAGCCTGTATGGATACGAGTTTCAAATTCTTCGTTCCGTCATAAATGTGAATGAGAAGCAAAAGTCACTTCTTTTTGAAAAAGCCATCGATCGTATGGGGAGTGTGGAAGGAAAAACCGTTGCTGTTTTGGGTCTTTCCTTTAAACCAAACACTGATGATATAAGGGATGCTCCCTCTATTCCGCTGATGGATGATTTAATTGAAGCAGGGGCCTATGTCCGAGCGTATGATCCTATTGCTCATAATCATGTAAAAAAGAGATATCAGAATACAATCCACTATTCGGAAACGATAGAGAACGCTATCGAGCAAGCTGATTTGGTGTGTATCGTGACGGAATGGGGAGAAATTAAGGAATTTCCACTCGACAAGTACAAACGAATGATGCGAGAACCACTCCTTATTGACGGTCGAAATTGTTATAAGCTAGAAGAAGCGAAACAGGCGGATATCACGTATATCTCAATCGGTCGAGAAGTAGTAGAGAGGAAGACACCTATATTCCGCTATTAAATATACCTTCAGTGGGCAGGGAATTGTATCTCCCTGCCTTTTTTCGTATCATAAAAAATAAAAAGGGTGGGGTGTATGGCAAAGCAGGCAAAAACAAATGCGATGCGAATTCTAGATAGTAAAAAAATCGACTATGAATTAATCACGTACGATTCACATGACGAGAAAATTGATGGAGTGTCTGTGGCAGAAAAGATAGGAAAAGACCCAAAGCAGGTGTATAAAACGCTTGTTGCCCAAGGTGCGAGCAAGCAACTGTATGTTTTTATCGTTCCTGTTGAGAAGGAGCTAAACCTGAAAAAAGGGGCGCAAGCATGTGGTGAGAAAAAAATAGAGATGATTCCCGTCAAGGATATTCAAAAATGGACAGGATATATTCGTGGTGGATGTTCTCCTGTAGGGATGAAAAAACAGTACCCAACCGTAATTGACGAAAGTGCAGAAGAGTTATCTTCCATCATCGTGAGCGGTGGAAAAATCGGAGTCCAAATGGATCTGAAGCTGCAAGACTTACTTTTTGTTACAGGTGGGAAATTAGCGGAACTCACGAATGAATAAGTAAAAATTATATTTGGTCATCCTCTATGTTAGATCATGTGCTAAGACAAGGAGAGAAACGCATATATTTCTAATGCTCCACGTATGAATTTTCAGCAAAGGATGTGTGCGAATGGCTGGGAGTGTTAGAAACTACTATGCTGGCGGAAATACAGCTAAGGGTTTTCATAGTTTATTTGATGACTGTTTAAAAGATTTACAGAAGGTCTTTATATTGCAAGGGGCACCAGGAACGGGAAAATCAACACTTATGAAGAAAGTGGGAGAGTACTGGGCAGGAAGAAATTATCAGGTGGAATACATGCATTGTCCTCTAGATACTTCCTCTGTTGATGGAGTGATCATTCCAGAGCTCAAGGTGGGAATCGTGAACGGTTCGAGTTTCTATACGATTACCCCAAGGGCACTTGGTGCAATAGAGGAATACGTAAACTTAGGAGAAGGTTGGGACTCAAGTAAACTAACAGAACAAACGGACCAAATTCTGAGATTGTCCATGCTAGCAGGTAACGCCAAACAAAAAGCGTATGAGCACTTTGCCGAAGCGTTAAGCATTCATGACAATTGGGAAAAAATCTATATTGAAGCGATGGATTTCCAGAAAGCAGATGATTTGACTAGAAAATTAGTATCACAGTTTTATGGAAATATGACCTTAAATAAAGAATCAACGGTAAAGCACCGTTTTTTAGGTGCAGCTACTCCGGATGGAGCGGTTGACCATGTTCCTAATTTAACGGAGGATGTTGCCAAAAGGTATTTTATTAAAGGAAGACCAGGATCCGGGAAATCAACGATGCTAAGAAAAATTGCTGAAGAAGCACAAGTACGTGGATTAGATGTAGAAGTATATCATTGTGGATTTGATCCAAATAGTCTGGATATGGTTATTGTTAGGGAGCTGGGAATGGCCATCTTTGACAGTACGGCACCTCATGAATATTTTCCAAGCCGAGATGGAGACGAGATTGTTGATATGTACGGCTCCGTCATTGCTAGTGGAACCGATGAAATTTTCGAAGAAGAAATTTCAAACCATAAAGCAACCTATAAAAATATGATGGATCAAGCGATGGGCTTTTTAAAGGAATCAAGTGAGTACAATCAAGAACTAGAACAAATTTATACAGATGCTATGGACTTTGAAAAGGTCAATGAACTGACAGAACACGTTCAAGATATGATTCATCAGCTCGAAGAAATATAGATGACAATTCACCCCTCGTAGGCGTTTTGCATACATTACAACGAGATGTTTGTAGAGAGGGGTATGTATGTGAACTATTATCATCCAAATTATTTTTTAGATGATCGACAGCAGCCAACAATTGGAGGCTTCCCGGGCGGCTTTCCAGGAGGAGGTTTTCCAGGCGGCGGATTCCCAGGAGGAGGCTTCCCGGGTGGTGGCTTTCCAGGAGGAGGCTTCCCGGGTGGTGGCTTTCCGGGAGGAGGCTTCCCGGGTGGTGGCTTTCCGGGAGGCGGCTTCCCAGGCGGCGGTTTTCCAGGAGGAGGCTTTCCAGGAGGGGGTGACGACTTTCCAGGTGGCGGATTCCCAGGAGGAGGCGGTGGAGGTGACCAATATGGTCCACCATCAGGCCCTCCACCTTCATACGTACCGCAACAAGGTATTTCCCCTTTTGCGGTTGACCCTGGTGCCATTAGAAGATGCCGATTCCGCTTCACGTATATTTGGTTAATTAATGGAAACAGCTTCTGGTTCTATCCAACGTTTGTTGGAAGAGATTCTATTGCGGGTTACCGTTGGAGAAATAGACGTTGGGTTTATTATGGTACTGATTTAAGAAGAATCAGCAGCTTCCAATGCGGTGGAAGATAGATAAGACAGAAAAGGCATGAACTCATCTGGGTTCGTGCCTTTTTCTATGAATGTCCTCATTATCGGATGGGAGCTCAGGTTAAGCACCTGAACTGATAAATAGGCGGAGAAATTCCGCTTAATTTGTAATTGCTATTAAAAAAGCTTTAATTAGACGGAGAGATTCCGCCTATTGGCTCAAAAAACTCGAAAAGGGGAGGTTTTGCTTTGCATAAGCGGAAATCCTCCTCTTATTTACCCCGAAATGAGCTCCATTCTGCATCTAACCGGAAAATCTCCGCTTAACTTATTTTAAGAAAAACACTTCAAAACGGAACCCCCTACTTACGTGGGCATCAACCTTTAATATATTTTTACAGTTGCATCGTTGGAAAATTTACAAAAAAACTCTTACAATAAAGTTATGTCACTATAAAGGAGCACTGTATGAAAGAGATCCTCATCTTAACAAAATTATTTCGAGCGAATAGTAATCGCGAGAATGCTTATTATATGGAAAAATATATGCGAAACCAGTTTCCTTTTCTGGGAATCAAAACCCCATTAAGACGTGAGCTCATGAAGCAGTTTTTTGAGGAAACCGGTATATTAAAACAGCCATATAATGAAGAATTTGTAGAAGAGGTATGGACCCTTCCAGAAAGGGAGTTTCAAGCAGCTGCACTTGATTATATGGAAAAATCGTTAAAAAAACTGGAGAAACAGCATTTGCCTGGTATTGAAAAGCTCATCACAACTAAGTCGTGGTGGGACACAGTTGATGTTCTCGGTCCCAAAGCAGTCGGGAAAATAGCAGCCGATCATCCAGAAGTGATTAAGGAAACGATTGATAATTGGGCGTATGGTGATGATTTATGGTTAAGGCGCGCAGCGATTCTTTTTCAGTTAAAATATAAAAAGAATACAAATGAAGAGCTTTTGTATCGTTATTGTAGAGAAAACGCCGACAGCAAGGAGTTTTTTATACAAAAAGGGATTGGCTGGGCATTGCGTGAATACTCAAAAACGAATCCGAGCAGTGTAAAGAATTTTATTGAGCGCACGTCTTTATCAAAGCTCAGTATTCGTGAAGGCAGTAAATACATATAGAGGTGGAACTGATTATGATTAAATGCATCGCTAGTGATATGGATGGAACATTATTAAACTCAAAGCAGGAAGTATCCGAAAAGAACCGCGAGGCGATTCAAAAGGCATTGAATTCAGGAGTAGAAGTCGTTATTGCAACGGGTCGTTCCTATGAAGAGGCTATGTCAGTTTTACAGGAGTCTGGCTTACAGCTACCGATTATTTGTGCCAATGGGGCAGAGATACGAACAAAAGAGGGGGAAGTAGTCAAAGCTCATCCTCTAGATCACAAAATCGCGAAACAAGCAGCAGACGTGTTAAATCAAGTCGGCATTTACTACGAAATTTATACAAGTGAAGGTACTTACACAGTCGATTATGATAAGGGAGTTGAAATCATTATCGATATCTTTACGACCGCGAATCCTGAGCTTTCAAGAGAGCTTGTGCAGGAAGAAGCGCATCACCGTTATGAAAAAGGATTGATTCATAAAGTTGATAGCTATGATCATATTTTAAACGGAGAAAAAACCATTTATAAGCTATTAGTATTCCATAAGGACCATAGCTTTTTAGATGAGGTCGAGGAAAAGCTTAAGCAAATTGATCATCTAGAAGTGACCTCTTCAGCATTTGGTAACCTAGAACTGATGAACACACAAGCACAAAAGGGAATTGCATTAGCTGAGTTCGTGGAAGAAAAGGGAATTGCCTTACAGGACACGATGGCGGTTGGCGACAATTATAATGACTTATCCATGTTTCGAGTGGTTGGTCGATCAGTAGCCATGGGCAATGCAAACGACGATATTAAAGAACGATGCACTCACGTGACATTGAGAAATGACGAAAGCGGTGTAGGAGAAGCCATCCTACAAGCATTAGCTGAGTAAATAGAAAGGCTTGAGGAATAAAACCCTCAAGCCTTTTCTTTAGGTGCTAATCCATGCAAAATAAATTGAATCGTTGCTTCGATTTCTTGTTCATCATCCCAATCTAGCTCGGGAAAAAGAAGATAGCGACCGATAAGGAATCCGAAAATACTGGAAGCTGTCATCCGAACCACCTGATAAGGAGGAAGGTCAATCAGCTGGCCAGCCTCTTGATAATGCTTGATAATAGCTTCCATTCTTTCGTATACCTTAATCGCAATATGCTCCTTGAATTGCTTTTGAAGTTCAGGTTGAAAAGGAAGTTCCTGAAGGATAATTTTGAACAAGGGAATGTTTGCATTTAGAAACTCGGCACGATTCTGAATCATTGCCCGTAAAAAATCTTCTAAGCTCTCAAAATCCTGGTTCAACACCTTATTCAAGTCTTTTATCACAAACGGTGCAATCAGCTTTGCCATCATAGGAGCAACAATGGATAACAAGAGATCCTTTTTCGTTTTATAATGGCGAAAAATGGTTCCCTCAGCTACACCCGCTCTCTTTGCGATTTCGCTCGTGGAGGTAGCGGCGTAGCCTTTTTCAGCAAAGGATTCTATAGCAGCTTCAAGAATGAGCTTTTGCTTTTCAGTAAGATTTTCGTTTTTATCAATAACTTCATCAATAATATGATTATCTGACATATAAACTCCTCGTTAAATGGAACGATATTTTTTTAGGGCAAGGATGTTTAGAATCATGAACAGAAGTGAAAATCCTGCTAACATAAGCAAATCAAATGAAATCTCACCCCACCCATACCCTCTTATCATAACATTTCTTAATGCTTCTGCTCCATAGTACAAGGGTGTGAGTGGACCAATCCAGCTTACATAATCAGAAATCGACTCAAGATTAAATAATCCGGAGAAAAAGATCTGTGGAACAATCACAAGCGGAATAAACTGAATCATTTGCAACTCATTGTTTGCAAATGCGGACAGCAGTACTCCGAGTGTTAAGGCGGTCAGTGATAAAAGTAAGGTGATGACAAGAACATAAATGAACGCTCCTTCCATCATCATTCCAAGAACATAGATCGCATACGATGCTATAATGGTTGCTTGTATCATCGTGAAAATTCCAAAACCAATCACATACCCAACCACGATTTCCCATTTTCGAAGAGGACTACAAAGTAGTCTTTCAAGCGTTCCGGTCGTTCTTTCTCGTAAAAAGGATACTCCAGCAATAAGGAATACGAAAAAGTAGATGAAAAATCCTAGCAACACGGGCCCGAATGAATCAAACTGGCTCATCTTGCTTGAACCGTGAAGATAGTCGACTTCAAGCATGTTAGCGGAAGAGTCAG
Source organism: Robertmurraya sp. (assembly GCF_036676585.1). NCBI lineage: Bacteria > Bacillati > Bacillota > Bacilli > Caryophanales > Bacillaceae > Robertmurraya > Robertmurraya sp. The sequence continues at coordinate 16,868 of NZ_JAKFCQ010000053.1, read as the reverse complement.
ACTTTATAGACTCCTGTAACCACTTCATCGTCGCTCCATTGATGGTGGGGTCACTACCTTCTAACGTCAGCTGAAGAGAGCTACCTGACATATTCACATATCCATCAATGTTTCGTTCCTTTAGGGCAGTCTTTGCTTCGTCGGTTGTTTCGTATTTCCTTATGGTTGCATCATCATCATCGAGCTGTTCTACAAGGGGAGTGGGAAGGTCAACGAAACCAACCTTTGGTGTATAGCTTTCTCCATTAAAGACGAGATGAAGCATCGTTAAAACAAGGATTGGAGCCATAATGAGCAACCCCATCGTCCGTTTATCACGAATAATTTGTTTTAAAATCCTTCTTACAAGGGCCATGATGCGCATTAGTTACCACCTCCATAGCTCAAAAAGGCATCTTCAAGACTCGAGCTGTTCATATTTTCTTTTAGGGTTTGAGGTGTACCTACAGCGATTAAGTGTCCGTCTCTTATCATCCCTAGTCGATCGCATTTATCTGCTTCATCCATGACATGGGTGGTGACAATAATCGTTACTCCTTGCTTTTTTAGCTCATAAAAGGACTCCCAAATGCTTTTCCGAAGCACAGGGTCAATCCCGACCGTAGGCTCATCTAAAATTAATAGCTTTGGTTCATGGATAAGGGCAATTGCAAGTGAGAGGCGGCGCTTCATTCCTCCTGAGTAATTGGAAACTTGTTTATCGGTATGGTCATTTAGCTGAACAATCTCCATACAAGCTTGAATTCTTTCTTTTTGACGTGCTCCGTTTAGTCCGTATAAAGAAGCAAAGAATTGAAGGTTTTCTCTTGCCGTTAGTTCCCCGTATAAGGCATCTGACTGTGCCATATAACCGATTTTTGGGATCACATCAAGTGAGGGCATCACGATGCTAAACACTTTATTTTTTCCAGTTGAAGGAAGCTCAAGGCCCACAAGTTGCTTCACGAGGGTGGTTTTCCCTGCGCCGGATGGACCAAGTAACCCGAAGATTTCTCCTTCGTTAATATCTAAACTAATTCCTTTTAATACTTCTTGCTTTCCAAAGTGCTTTGTCACCTGTTCAATTTGGACAATTGGATTCAATTGAATCCCTCCTTAAAATAAAAGTGAGTAATCACTCACTATAATCATAAGCGAAACTTTTTAAAATGAAAAGGGAGATTTTGTGAATATTTTCGACAGATGTTTTACGGGATTTTAGTATAATAAGGACAAACAATCGTCCCGAGGTGCATAATAAATGGCTGATTTTCGAGTAAGTGAGATCATTCACCGACCAATCGAAGAAGTATTTAGTTATCTATCTAACCTAGAAAACGCCACAAACCTATTGCCGTTTGTGACGGATATGGAGAAATTGTCTAGTGGACCAGTTGGACATGGAAGTCGATTCTTGGAAACAAGGCTAGTCAGAAGAAGACGTATACAAGCGGAAGTTCACATGACCAAGTTCGATCGACCAACCGCCTTTACCTCAAAAAGCGTATCCAATGGAGTAGAAATCCTTTATCACTATACATTTTCAGCAATTGAGGAAGGTACCCAGGTCGAGATGGAGGCCGAAGTCAAAACTGGAGGATTTTTAAGCTTTCTTACGAAAAAACAGCTAGTCAAAATAATTAAAAATGAAGATGGCGGACAGTTACAGAAGTTAAAAGAAGTTCTTGAGGCGGAAGAAGTTCATAGATAAAGAAAGAGCCCACAGGCTATGTGAACTGCACCCTGTCAAGTAGACAGTGGAAATAATAAAAATGATTTAAGCGGCTTTAGCTCTATATTCCATAGGGCTAAGGCCGTTTAATCGTTTTTGATATCTATCATGATTATAAAAAAGGATATACTCATCAATCGCCAGAGAAAGTTCCTCAAATGTCTTATACTTATGTAAATAATACTTCTCACATTTCAGTGTTCCCCAAAAAGATTCCATTGGTCCATTATCAATACACCGACCAACTCGTGACATACTTTGTGTCATCTTTACCGCGTCTATCTTACGTTTGAATCCTTTTGAAGTGTACTGGAACCCACGATCACTATGGATAAGTGGATGTTCCCCATCTAATAGTACTGTAGCTTGGTCAAGCGTCTTGAATACAAGTTGATTATTATTGGAATGTCCTAAAACATAACTTACAATTGATCCATCATAAAGATCACGAATCGCACTTAAATAAGCCTTCTTTGATTGGCCATATTTAAATTCTGTTACATCTGTAACCCATTTTTCATTTGGTTTTTCCGCGGTAAATTCCCGATTTAATATGTTTTCTGCTACATGTTGAGGTGTAGTGCGTTTATATTGTTTTTTCTTGATCCGAATGACAGAGCGTAAGCCAGCCACTTTCATTAGTCGATAGATTCTTTTATGATTAAGTTTCACTTCAAACTGTCTATTCATATGAAGTGTCATTTGGCGATAGCCGAAGGTGCTATCAACCTTTTCTTGGAGAATTTTCATCTCTTTAATGATTTTTTCATTCTGTATTTCTCGGGAAGAAGGGGTACGATTAAGCCACTTATAGTATGCAGAACGTGTAATTCCCGCAATTTCGCAAAGTAAGCTAATGCTTAAATTCTCTTTATTGTGAAGCTCCTGAATAGCGATATACTTATCCTCAAATCGGATTGGGTTTACTTTCGCCTCCTTTCGATCTCCTCTAACTTTTTTAAGAATAAGTTCTCCGCACGTAACCGTTCATTTTCTCTTTCTAACTTTTTCATTTGAAGTTTGAATTTCTCTTCTGGAGTCAGCTTTACTTCATCTTTCTTATTCCCACGCCTATCTTTCAGGGCTTCATCCCCGCCATCTTCATACTTCTTAACCCATTGATAGACTTGTTGATAAGAAACATTATAAGTATTAGCTGCTTCTTGATAATCTTTTCCGTTCCCCAAGCAGTCAAGTACAATTTGTATTCGTTCTTCCCAAGTCGTTTTTCTTCCCTTAGTCATAGAGCTCGTCCTTCCTTGTGCCGTATCTTTTAATTCACTATGACTATTATACTTCTTAATCCAACCTCTGAGGACAGATGCATCCGATAATTCATACATTCTAGTAATCTCACGTATAGAGTAATCACCAGACAAATAATCTTTTATGGCTGATAACTTTAGTTCTTTAGAATACTTTTTCCATGTGGAAGACTCTTTTAGCCCTTCCAGACCAAATTTATCAAATTTGTGTTTCCATACCAAAATAGAGGAATGATGTACCTTATAAATTGACGCAATTTCGTATGTCGAATGTTCGTCCCCTAAAGCTTTCAATATTTTATATTTTTCTTCTGCAGAATAAGATTTTTTAGACATAAAAAATACTCCCCCGTAGGTAGCCAGATTTTTATTTTTTAATCTGTCTACCTATTGGGGAGCATATCAATGAATCCTGTGGGCTTTGTTTAAAATTTATACGTCCAAAAACGTTCGTTATTTACCCAAGCAATCATGTCGGGATCATTTGCTTTAAGCTTTTCGGCCATATTTTGAATCATTAATTGCGTTTGTGACGCATGAGCCTTAATGGTGGCGATTTTTTGATCAGATACAGCAGTTACATCATTTACGATGTCTGGTGCTCCGAGCTCATCCAACGAGTTTTTCGAAAAAGCTACGCAGTGCAGCTTTGGTCTTTTTTCTGGAGCTAATCGACCGACGGCTTTTACAACCGCAGCCCCCGTTGCATCATGATCAGGGTGTACGGAATATCCAGGGTAAAACGTGATAATTAAGGACGGGTTCACATCGGCAATGATTTCTCCCATATGATCCGCCAATTTTTCAGGATCCTCAAACTCTACCGTTTTATCGCGATATCCAAGCATGCGTAAATCCTGAATTCCAATTGATTTTGCTGCATTTTGAAGTTCCACTTTACGAATATGTGGGAGCGATTCTCTTGTTGCAAACGGTGGATTCCCTAGGTTCCGCCCCATCTCACCAAGCGTTAAGCAAGCATAGGTGACAGGTGTCCCGTTTTGGATATGCAAAGCCAGTGTACCTGAAACACCGAATGCCTCGTCGTCAGGATGAGGGAAAATGACTAAAATTTGACGTTCTTTTTCCATGATGCGCTCCTTTCTACTCAAATGGAGTTGGACTGATTTGGAAGGCAACTGCTAATTTTCCTTGATAATCGTGTCCAGCCATTAATAATCTATTTTGATCGTCTACTTCAAAATGAGTAATTCCTTCTGCGTAAACCCAGCCAATGTTTAGCTTCAAGCCAATACGGTAAGGACCATTTCCTTTGATTTGACCAATCTCGTATTTCACCAGTGCATTGCGAATAAATGCCCCTGAGGAAAAAAAGGATTCATCATTATGAGTCGCATACGCTCCATTAGTCGTTTCTAAATGTATATACACATCTTGGTTTGCAAGACGGTTTAGCTCTTTTTGAACTTCTTCCACTATGACGAGCTCCATGTTATTTCCTCCTTCACTTCTTTAACGCATATAATAATCTATATTCTACTAAAAACGTGCTGGAAAAGCGAAAAGTAGGATTGGTTGATTTTACAACAAAATTGTGTCGGTAAGAGTTTTAGGTTTCCTTTTACGGAAAGTTTATGTATAATGAGAGCAATTTAAATAGTATTCCTTCGGGGTCGGGTGCAATTCCCAACCGGCGGTGATGAAGCAAGAGCTTCTTAGTCCGTGACCCGTTTGAGTGTTCATTCAAACGGTGGATCTGGTGAAACTCCAGAGCCGACAGTAAAAGTCTGGATGGGAGAAGGAAAAAAATTCTGGTTTATGTTTATGGGTGAAGTGTACCCATTTTTAGACCTTTATTTGATATTGCCATTTTTCTGACCCCGTTCCTTTATTGGTGCGGGGTTTTGTTTTTTTTATGACTCCATTTCGAAGGAATATTGAGGCTACAGGTCATAAAAGAGTGGTTATGACTTGTTGCTATATGAAAATTCAGATTCAAAGGTCATAAACTCTGGTTTATGACCAGTATGGATGAAAATATCGGCTCTATGAGTCATAAGCACTTGATACGGTCTTATGCGAGAGAATCTCGAGGTTTTCGGAGATGCTACAAGTAGGAAACGGTAAAACGAGCGGCATAAATAGCTTAACCATGGAAGGAGGCAAGAAAAATGTTTACGGGGATTATTGAGGAAATTGGACTTGTAACCAATACAAAGAATACAGGGCAATCTTCGGTGTTAACGATAGAAGCCAATCATATTCTCACGGATGTAAAGCTCGGCGACAGTATCGCCGTGAATGGAGTTTGTTTAACCGTCACTTCTTTCACGTCTAACGCATTCACAGTAGATGTGATGCCAGAGACGATTAAGGCAACAAGCTTACGAGATGTGGAACCAGGGTCCCATGTGAATCTGGAAAGGGCGATGGCAGCCGGCGGACGGTTTGGTGGTCATTTTGTGTCGGGGCATGTGGATGGCCTCGGGGTAATTAAAGAAAAGAGAGAGGTTGCCAATGCCGTGTACTACGAGATAGAAGCACCAAGCGACCTCTTACACTACATTATCGAAAAAGGGTCCGTCACAGTAGATGGAACAAGTTTAACGGTTTTTGGTGTGTCAGAGACGAGTTTCCTTCTTTCGCTGATCCCACATACGTTATCGGAAACGATTATCGGGCGAAAAGGGGCTGGAGACATTGTGAATATTGAGTGCGATATGATTAGCAAGTACATTTCACACTTTTTATCCAAACAAGCCACTCAAACCATTCAAAAGAGTTCTTCTCTTACCGCTCAATTTCTAGAGGAAAATGGGTTTAAATAAGGAGGAAAGAGACATGTTTAATTCGATTGAAGAAGCATTGGAAGACTTAAAGAATGGAAAAGTGATCATCGTCTGTGATGATGAAGATCGAGAAAACGAAGGGGATTTCATTTCGTTAGCGGAAAAAGCAACCCCTGAGGTAATCAATTTAATGGCCACACATGGGAGAGGGCTGATTTGTGTTCCGATCGAAGAGGAGCTAGCTCAGAAGCTTGAGCTCATGCCGATGGTAGCTAGAAATACGGATCCGCATGGGACAGCCTTTACCGTAAGTATTGATCATAAAAACTCTACGACCGGTATATCAGCCTTTGAACGTTCTGATACGATTTTACAAATGCTAAACCCAGAATCAAAGGCAGCTGATTTTAAACGTCCAGGTCATATTTTTCCGTTAATTGCGAAAAAGGGTGGGGTACTAAAGCGTGCTGGTCATACGGAGGCTGCTGTTGACTTGGCCTTGCTATCAGGAGCAAAACCAGCAGGGGTTATTTGCGAAATCATGAATGAAGATGGCAGTATGGCACGTGTACCACAGTTAAAAGAGATTGCCGATAAGTTGAATGTCAAAATGATTACGATTAAAGATTTGATTGAGTATCGCAATCGAGAGGATCGTTTAATTCAGCGAGAAGTGGAAATTGAGCTTCCTACTGAATTTGGTCAATTCCGAGCCGTTGGATATTCCAATGTAATTGATGGCAAAGAGCATGTGGCTTTAGTAAAAGGAACCATTGACCCTAGCAAACCAGTTCTTGTTCGCGTTCACTCAGAATGCTTAACGGGTGATGTGTTTGGATCATATCGCTGCGACTGTGGTCCACAACTTCATTCTGCATTAAGTCAAATCGAGCAAGAAGGCACAGGAGTGTTACTATATTTGCGTCAAGAAGGTCGCGGACTTGGACTTTTGAACAAGCTAAGAGCATATAAGCTTCAAGAGGAAGGTTACGATACGGTTGAAGCGAACGAAAAGCTTGGCTTTGGAGCCGATTTACGAGAATACGGGATTGGTGCTCAAATTTTAAAAGATTTAGGAATTAGCCAAATCCGACTGTTAACGAACAATCCCCGAAAAATCAAAGGATTAAAGGGTTATGGCTTGGAAATTGTTGATCGTGTGCCCATCCAAATGCAATCACGTGAAGAAAACGAAAAGTATTTAAAAACAAAACAAAGTAAACTAGGACATTTACTACATTTTTAGGAGGAATTGATTATGGGAAGAAGCTTTGAAGGAAATTTAGTTGGCAGTGGGCTAAAGGTTGGTATTGTTGTAGGGCGTTTCAATGAGTTTATTACAAGCAGGTTGCTAAGCGGAGCACACGATGCTCTAAAAAGACACGGTGTGGCTGACGAAGATGTAGATGTAGCTTGGGTACCAGGTGCATTCGAAATTCCGTTAATTGCTCAAAAAATGGCACAAAGCAAAAAATATGATGCGGTAATCACATTAGGAACGGTTATTCGTGGATCCACTCCACACTTTGATTATGTATGTAATGAAGCAGCAAAAGGTGTACAGGCAACCACATTAAACACAGGAGTTCCTGTTATTTTCGGTGTGTTAACAACCAATACGATTGAACAAGCTATTGAAAGAGCAGGAACCAAGGCAGGAAACAAAGGCTGGGAATCTGCCGTTTCAGCGATTGAAATGGCAAATTTAAGCCGTATGTTTGAATAATAGAAAAGCCGCTGGAATGAACTCCAGCGGCTTCTATTTTATGCATTCACTTTTGCACCAAATGTTCGGTACGCTCCGTGCATGGTTGGTCCAACATACTCATTTAACTTAAATCCATGTGCGATAGCAGCAGTAATGAAGTCCTTCGCCGTAGCAACAGCGTCCTTCACCGATTTTCCTTTTGCAAGCTCTGCTGTAATAGCTGAAGAGTAAGTACAGCCTGCGCCATGAATGTAAGTAGTATCAATTTTTTTACTTTCAAGTAGAGTGAATTCCGCACCATCAAACAGAAGATCGACTGCTTTTTCGTGATTTAGCTTACTTCCACCCTTAATTAATACATACTTGGCACCAAGTGCATGAATCTTTACCGCTGCTTGCTTCATATCTTCAATCGTACGAAGAGGAGCGGTTTGTGCAAGCTGACTTGCTTCAAATAGATTTGGAGTGACAACTGTTGCACGTGGCACTAGGATTTCACGAAGAGCATCGGTAGTTTCTGGGTGCAATACTTCGTCTTCCCCTTTACATACCATAACTGGATCAATAACGACAGTTTGGAGCTGGTTCTCATCGATTACCTTTGCAGCTAGCTCAATGATTTCTACCGTTCCTAACATGCCTGTCTTCATCGCATCAATTCCTACAGAAAGAATCGTTTCAAGCTGTGCTTCTAGCGTCTCAATCGCAATGGGAAACACATTGTGATGCCAATGATTTTTAGGATCCATTGTTACGATGGTTGTAAGAGCGGTCATTCCATAAACGCCAAGCTCCTGGAATGTTTTTAAATCTGCTTGAATGCCAGCGCCTCCGCTTGTGTCAGAACCAGCAATGGTCATTACCTTTTTCAATGTCATTGTGTTGAACCTCCTATGAGCTTTATTTTTCTAATCATAGTCTAGTTTCCCAGATGTTTCTAGTCTTTTCTTTCGGTTACCTAAATTAGTAAAAATCTGTGCTGAATTTGTAGATAAAGGCGAATGTACGTAATAGTCTTTCTCCTCTTTCCATATTAAAATAGAGGAATATATCATTTAGAAAGGTGGACGATGAGCCTGAGCAGAACAGGGATTATTTTAGCAGGTGGACAATCAAGTCGTATGGGACAAAACAAGGCATTGATGATGATTGACGGTGTACGAGTCATCGAAAGAATTGCAAACGAACTCGAAAAAATCTCGGATGAACTTCTCATCGTCACCAACACGTTTCATACTTATAAATATTTGAACTTACCGATGGTTGAAGACGAGCAAAAGGGGAAAGGTCCCCTTGCAGGCATACAAGCAGGGCTTAAAGCTTCTCGATCAGAAAAAAACTTAATTGTGGCCTGTGATATGCCGTTTATCTCTTCAAGGCTGGGGGAATTTTTACTAGAGGAGTTAGAAGACTACCAGGCAGCTATTCCAAAGCTTGAAGGTCGTATTCATCCTTTGTTTGGTGCGTATCGAAAGGATGCGTTGAAAGCTGTTTCGCAGTCTATAGAGAAGAACGAGCTTCGTATCATGAGCCTGCTTCAGAACCTTCATGTGAGGTATATTTCAGAAGATATCTTGAGCAGAGAAGGCATCAGTGTGAAGGATACCGCTGTTTTTAATATGAATGATCAGATAGAGTATGAAAAAGCGTTAAAGCTGGATCGTGATGGAAACTCGTTTTGTGAGAAGAGCGAGGGAATATGATACAATCGAGTCAGTTTAAAGAACGAAAGGGAGGTGCAGACATGAATTTTGAAATATCTAAAGAAACCCTTGATACGCAATCGATTATTGAGAAAGTCGTTCAAAGGGAAGCGGGAGCCATTACAACGTTTATTGGAACGGTAAGAGAGCTAACCGCTGGGAAAAAGACTTTATACTTAATTTATGAAGCATATGAGAGCATGGCCGTTAAAAAGCTTGAGCAAATTGGACGTGAAATCGAAGAGCGCTGGCCGGGGGCAAAGGTGGCGATATCGCACCGAGTCGGAAAGCTTGAAATTACGGATATAGCCGTTGTCATTGCTGTATCTACCCCACATCGTGCGGATGCATACGAGGCTAATCGTTACGCAATCGAGCGAATCAAGGAGATCGTTCCCATTTGGAAAAAAGAGCACTGGGAAGACGGAGAAGAATGGATCGGAAATCAACTTGAAACGGTTGCTTATCCAAAAGGGAAACCAGAGGAGAGTGATCTAAATGAATAAAGTAATGTTTTTCGCTCATTTGCGCGATGCGGTTGGAGAAGAATCAGTATCATTAGACCTTACTGGAAAAACAGTTGCTGAAGCAAAGGTGATTTTAAGTGAGCGGTATGGAGTGAATTTGGATACGGTTATGGCAGCTGTAAATGAAGAATTTGCTGGTGACGAAGATGTGTTGAGCGATGGAGATGTGGTTGCTTTTATACCACCAGTTAGTGGGGGATAAGTAGAATAGCTGAGCCGGAAAGAGGAAGGAGGTTTTAGCATGGATGATCGGTATTCGAGACAAATTCTTTTTTCACCGATTGGAAAAAGTGGACAGGACAAGCTAGGCTCTAAGCATGTGCTGATGATTGGCGCCGGTGCACTTGGATCGGGAAATGGAGAGGTGCTTACGCGCGCGGGTGTTGGGAAGCTAACGATTGTGGATAGAGATTATGTGGAAGCGAGCAATCTTCAAAGACAGCAGCTGTACACGGAAGAAGATGTTCGAGAAAAGCTTCCGAAGGCGATTGCAGCTGAAAAGAGATTGCGGGCCATTAACAGCGATGTTGAGATTGTGCCGGTTGTTGGAGATGCATCACCTGACATGCTCGAGGACCTTGTCGTGGATGTGGACTTGATTTTGGATGCGACTGATAATTTTGAAACTCGAATGGCCATTAACGATATATCGCAAAAGTACAAAATCCCTTGGATCTATGGCGCTTGTGTAGGGAGCTTCGGCATGAGCTTTACGATTATTCCAGGCAAAACTCCTTGCTTAAATTGTTTGCTGAAAAGAATCCCTATTCAAGGAATGACCTGTGATACAGGAGGAATTATAGGACCGGCTGTGCAGATGGTTATTGCTCATCAATCAGCAGAGGTACTGAAGATTCTTGTAGAGGATTGGGAGGCGGTTCGTGATTCGTTTGCGAGCTTTGATTTATGGCGAAATCAATACACGAGCATGAAAATGGGTAAAGCAAAGGACCCAGGCTGCTTGTCATGTGGAGATCTTCAGGAGTATCCGTATTTGGATAAGGAAAATCTTTCACGCTCAACGGTACTCTGTGGTCGTGATACGGTGCAAATTCGGCCACCACGACAAAGTGAGCTAAATTTAGGAGACTTAGCGAGCCGACTAGTTAAGTTGGGTTACGTGGTGAAGGCAAATCCGTATTTGCTTTCAGTTGAAATGGACGAGCAACGTGTCGTTATTTTTAAAGATGGACGAGGACTGGTTCATGGAACGAAGGATATGAGTCAGGCGCGTTCGATTTATCAGAGATTGTTGGGTTAGTGGTGTTTGGGGAAACGTAAGTATTTTGGGAGAATCGCAAATAAATTTTCAGGATCGCAAATAAAATCTGAGAATCGCAAATAAGTTTTCAAGATCGAAAATAAAATCTGAGAATCGCAAATAAAATTCCAGGATCGCAAATAAATCTTGAAAATCGCAAATAAACTTCTCAAATCATGTAAAACTTAATAAAACCCTCGTGTTTCTTCACCAGAACCGTACTTGTATACTGAAATTTTAGCTAAAATCTATTAAAGCTCTCCAAAAATTGCCCAAAACTATAAAAAAACATGCTGGCCGCAACCATTGCGACCAGTTTTTTCATGAATAAATCTACTAATATCTTCTATACGACTTCTTTCTGCAAAATTCTACAAATTCCCACGGCAACCGTTATAATAAAATCTAGAAGTTTGTAAGGAGGGTGAAGATGAACGAGAAAGATGTACAGACGCAATTAGAGGCCTTGCAGAAGGAACTTACGGAAGCGAAGCAGCAAATGGCGGCCTCGATTGCATTCAACGAACTGCACCATCACAACCGATCAAAAGCAAGACTGATTCCGAAATCAATAACATGGAAGCTAATAGGGATAGCCTTATTCATTCTAGTCATAATCGGAGCGATTTTTACGATAAAGGGAACCAATCAAGCTACCGTACAAACGGGTAGTTTCAAAGAGCAAATAAAAGACTTGTCGTCACTTGCGTCATCACAGGCATACGTGAAGGCGGTTATTGAAAAAGAGGACAATCAGCTGTTTGGGAAGGAAATTAGTACGAATCTTCCAGGAACAAAGAGAAAGTTCCTTCTTATTATCCCGGGCACGGTTACGGCAGGAGTTGACTTAACCGGAATCACCGAATCAAATCTCCATGTAAGTGAAGAAGAAAAGACAATAGAAATCAAGCTTCCACAAGCTTCTATTATCCAAGAGCCAACACTAGATTTTGATCAAGCTCAAGTGTATTCAGTGGAAGGAATCTTTCGGGATGAAGTGAATTGGAATGAGGCTTACGAGCTCGCAGAGGAGGCCAAGGGGCTCGTAAAGGAAGAGGCACTATCTCAAGGGCTAATTGAGGTGGCAGAAAAAAATGCAGAGAAAACATTAACAGAGTTTTTCTCAGCACTTGGATATCGCGCGGTGATCACATATGATGAGTAATTTGAATGGCTGGGAATCTTACATCGGGGATGAGTTTAAACAGGAATACTTCACAAAGCTCGATCGCCTGATTGAAGAGGAGTCTGAACGGTATACAATCTATCCGAAAAGAGAGCATATCTTTTCTGCACTACAGTACACATCGTATGAGCAGGTGAAGGTCGTCATACTCGGTCAGGATCCATATCATGGCCCAGAGCAAGCTCATGGTCTGAGCTTCTCGGTCCTACCAGGAGTTCCTACGCCTCCATCGTTAAAAAATATTTTCAAAGAGTTACAGAGTGATATAGGCATTCCCGTACCAAACCACGGATATTTAAAAAATTGGGCCGATGAAGGAGTTCTTCTGTTAAACACTGTCCTAACCGTTCGAGCGGCACAGGCTCATTCCCATAAAAAAATAGGATGGGAAATCTTTACGGATGCAGTGATTAAAAAGCTTAGTGAGAGAGAGAAACCGATGGTGTTTGTGTTATGGGGGAAACCAGCACAAGAGAAAAAGAGGTTGATTTCCAACCATCATTTTATAATTGAATCTCCTCATCCAAGCCCGCTTTCAGCTCATCGCGGCTTCTTTGGGAGCCGACCGTTTTCAAAAGCAAATGACTGGCTGAAAGAAAATGGCTACACAGAGATTGATTGGACAATTAAATGAAAAAGGTGGATCACATGAAGGTGGAAAAAAAGGACTGCTTTAAGTGCCAGTATTTCTACGTGACCTGGGACCCTCATTTTCCAAAGGGATGCAAAGCATTTGGGTTTAAAACAAGACAGCTTCCGTCAGTTGAGGTAATGAAGGCTTCGGGCCAGGCTTGCCTGCGTTTTGAGAAAAAGTAACGCTATTCTTTGGAAAAATCAGTGACAGGTCGTATACTAGAGGGTAGACAAGGGTATGAGGTGAACGAATTGGATATTAGTGTGCAAAAGCTACTTTTAAAAATGGAACAGGAGCTGCAGGCAGCCAAATCAAGTGGGACAAACTCACAAGTGAGAGAAAGAGTTCAAGCAATTAAAACGTTATGCGAGCTTGTGCTTGAAAGTCAAACGGGTGAGACCACACGTGATCTACCGCGTAGTCAGCCTGTGATTCCAACCATACGTGAGCAAATTCTAACTCCTTCACCCCTTCAAACACAGCCGAAAAAGCTACAAATAGATGATGAAAGCAATGGAGATTCACTGTTTGATTTTTAACATAATGGGGTGGAGAGGTTGAAAACGTTTATTATTCTTGGAGCCATTAATGCATTTTTAGCAGTGGCATTAGGGGCCTTTGGAGCACACGGGCTTGAAGGGCGAGTGGAGCAAAAGTACTTGGAGATTTGGAAAACCGGAGTAACGTATCAAATGTTTCATGCAACCGGCTTACTGATTGTAGGTGTATTGCTTGGACGCTTGCCGGCCAATGCGCTTTTATCATGGTCAGGCTGGATGATGGTAATTGGTATCATTCTTTTCTCGGGTAGCTTGTACGTCATGACGTTAACGAAAATTAGCATCCTTGGTGCCATTACACCATTAGGGGGCTTGTCGTTTTTAGCTGCTTGGATATTAATCGTGGTTGCAGCAGTAAAATATTTGTAAACAACAAGGAGCATCCTGCTAAGTAGGATGCTCCTATTTTTTATTACCTCGGAGGATAAGTGGCTAATCCAGGAGTGAAACCAGGATAGTCATACTCAAGTTCCTCATCAAAGGTTGCATATGCGAAGTACACCATTGGAATTAAGTATCTCATGCCGGTTTGCGGATCGCTTAGGATTAAGTGATCACGTCCAGCAGCTTCTATAATTCCCTTAAAGGTTCTGGATAAACCTTCATCGTTTCCGTCAAAATTGGTGTACACGGTGGTTAGCTTTCCTTTGTTCAGGCGGAAGATGTTTTCGATATACGATTCCTCAAGCGGTAGCATACCAGGTACTTGAGGACCAGCTGATGGCGCGTTAAAGGCACCTGTGTAACCAGGAACAGCTCCTGTTGGTGGAATCGTTGATCCCGCTGGCATAGTAGGATAGGTCGGTGCACCGTATGTAGGTGCCCCGGTGCCGGCACCGGCTACTTGGCCAGCTGTCGGGTATTTTGGTGCACTTGGCTGGACAGGGGCTCCGAAATAAGGTTGTTGATACCCTGTTTGTCTGTAGAAAGCATTTGGATCATAATTTTGTGACAAAGAAAATCCCTCCTAGAAAAAGTGATCATTTTAATAGACTTTCGGACAATTCTGCTGTGTTGGACTGAAGAAACAGTGTGCCTTAAAGCGGCCTGTGTTCCACTGGTTATACCACTGAGAGGGACAGGCACCAGTTGGTCTAAAAAACCAAAGAGCATTTGAACCGGGGTGAAATCGCTCCCCTTTTATCACACGTCTTGCAAGCTTTATCTCATTTTCTCTTGGAGCTTGATAAAAGTATCCTTTGACGGTTGCCTCAAATCCACCAGGACGCTGAAAGACCATTTTTCGTAAATCACGAATGTCTTTAAAATCCAGACATTGTCCTCTTACTCTGTTCACCCCAACATTTCCAACTAGCAGCATACCTAAATTTCCATCGCCTTCAGCTTCTGCTCGAATTAATCGGGCCAACAGCTTTACATGCTCTTCTGTGTAAGGGATCACACCCATAAATTTCACCTCTCTTCGTGTTGTACCTTCTGTGGTGAGATGAAAGGGTCAAATAAAAGAAGAAAGCTCACTAATTCATTCGTATGTGAAGGGAAATTCTTTTATTCCTAGATGATAGAAAAAACCCCCTAGCAAAGCTAGAGGGTTCATACATGATTAGTTTACGTGTAAGAAGCTATGTAGACGATCAATTTCTAGTAAATTTCCTACAAAGAAGGCACCAAATTCACCGTAACGTGCACTAACTTCATCAAAGCGCATTTCGTATACGAGCTTTTTAAATTGTAAAACATCATCTGAGAAGAGTGTTACTCCCCATTCGTAATCGTCAAAGCCAACAGATCCCGTAATAATCTGCTTCACTTTTCCTGCATACTGTCTACCGATCATACCGTGGCTGCGCATCATTGAACGGCGCTCCTCCATCGGCAACATGTACCAGTTGTCGTTTCCTTGGCGACGCTTGTCCATTGGGTAGAAGCAAACATGCTTCGCTTTTGGTAGAGTTGGATACAAACGAGCAAGGATTTCAGGGCTTTGATAAGGATCCTGATCAGCTGGAAGATAGTTGCTTAATTCAACTACTGACACGTATGAATGTGCTGGAATGGTATATTCAGCAAGCATGGTCTTATTGAATTCTGTTTCGATTTCATTTAACTCTTCCATTGTTGGACGTAAAATCATCATCATAAAATCAGCTTTTTGACCAACAATTGTATATAAAGCATGGCTGCCTTCCTTCTTATCTTGAGTGGCATTCCATTTTTCTACTAAACCTAAAAATTCATGAATAGCGGTTTGTCTGTCGTCACTTGATAGTAATTTCCAAGCGGTCCAATTAATTGTACGGAAGTCATGTAAACAATACCAGCCATCAAGAGTTTGTGCTGCTTCTGCCATTTGTTTCACTCCTCATTAGAATTATTATAATGTACAAAACATACTATACCATAGTTTCACCATGAAACGTGTGAATAAAACCTGAATTTTCACGATGGTATTATTAAAAAGGATAATTTTAATGAGAAATGCAGATAGTAAAGTAGATGAGGATTTTGTGGATTATTCAGAATACAAAAACTTTTTGGATGGAAACGGTAACAATATGTGAAACGGTTGAAATTTTATGTGGTAAGCGTATGCTAAAGGTATAGTACATAAGGGAGGATTCGTCATGAGCGACCTATTTACAGGACTGAAGGAAAAAGTAAGTGGACAAAACATTAAGATCGTTTTTCCTGAAGGTCTAGACGAAAGAATTATTAGTGCAGCTGGACGTTTAGCTGAAGAGAATGTATTAACGCCTATTTTAATAGGAAATATAGAAGCAATTGAAACAAAGGCAAAAGAATTAGGCGTGTCTTTAGAGAAGGCTGAAATCTACGACCCAAGTCAATTTGCGATGATGGATGAGTTAGTGGCATCCTTTATCGAAAGAAGAAAAGGGAAAGTAACGGAAGAGGATGCACGCAAGATTTTACTTGATGAAAATTACTTTGGAACGATGCTTGTTTATTCAAACAAAGCGGATGGACTAGTAAGTGGTGCAGCCCATTCAACAGCTGATACGGTAAGACCTGCGCTTCAAATCATCAAAACAAAAGAAGGCGTTCGTAAAACATCAGGTGTATTTGTTATGGTACGCGAAGATGAAAAGTATGTGTTTGCAGATTGCGCGATCAACATTGCGCCAGATGCACAAGACTTAGCTGAAATCGCAGTAGAAAGTGCAAAAACAGCAAGAATGTTTGATATCGAGCCAAGAGTTGCGATGCTTAGCTTCTCAACAAAGGGTTCTGCGAAATCTCCAGAAACGGAAAAGGTATCTGCTGCTGTTCAAGAAGCAAAGCTAAGAGATCCTCTTCTAGTATTAGATGGAGAGTTCCAATTTGACGCTGCATTTGTTCCTTCTGTAGCAAAGAAAAAAGCTCCAGACTCAGTGATTCAAGGGGATGCGAACGTATTTGTTTTCCCAAGCCTAGAGGCTGGTAATATCGGCTACAAAATTGCTCAGCGTTTAGGAAACTTTGAAGCGGTTGGACCTATTTTACAAGGCTTAAACCGCCCGGTAAACGATCTTTCTCGTGGATGTAACGAAGAAGATGTATACAAGCTGTCACTAATCACAGCTGCCCAAGCATTAAGTCAATAA
>NZ_JAKFCQ010000052.1:0-12610 GCF_036676585.1 Robertmurraya sp. | reverse complement strand
TTTGAGAAAATCGTTCTATCACTTCTTAATGAAATATAGGCATCCAGCACCAAAGGATGCCATTAGTCGATTTGCCAATGATGCCTACGTAGATCATAGCTTTCCGAAGACATCAACTGACTATAGTGAATTATCCTCCTATTTGGAGTTAAATGGCCATTACTTAGAGAGCATGTCTGTATTTGATGACGTATGGGATTTATATATAAATGACTAGGTCATAAACTAAATTTGAATAAAAACGGTTGACACGTTTCTTCTATGAAGAGACGTTTTTTTATTGCTTGCATATACTATTGTAATCAGTAACCACGACAAACATTGGGGTGAACCATTGACATGAGTGAGAAAAAAAAACCAAAGTATAAAATCGGTGATACTGTCGTGGTCACCATGTATGGTACGGTAGGCAAAGTAACAAATCTAAAGTGGCTTGATGGAATGTATGTATATGAAATAAATAAGAGTGAAGGATTATACATGGAATCAAGTCTCCAAATGCTTTCCGATTATGAAGGTGATCCGATCGAAAGAGAAGAGATTGATATAGAATACAAGTTTTTTATTGGCGATCTTGTCCAAGTGAAAGGTTATGGGGCGGATCTGTTTAAGGTAGTTGGTTTTCGAACAGAAATCTGGCGTTATAAGGAGGATGCATGGGAGGACGTCATTTATGAGCTCTCACGTATCAGTGATGGGGAATGGCTAGAAGTGAATGAAGATGAGTTGACGCTGATTGCCGATGCCGATAGCGCAGATACGTTTATACAAAAGCTTGGACTTTTGTATTCACTAGATAAGAAGAAAAAAACTCTTAAACTACCTGAACCGAAAAATGTGTATAGAAAAGCTGAAAGAGAAATTTTAAATGAAAAAAAACAATCAAGTGAAATGATTGATGCCTTATTAGACTTGTATAATGACTATCGTATCCTATATGAAATGTTTCATGATGAAGATTATGTAAAAGTCATGAAGCTAGTATTAAAAAAACTTCAACAGTTAAAGACAAACGATGGAAAAAGCAATGTGTAATCAGTTTAAATAAAAGAAGATGAAATAAATAAAAAGCGGAACTCCTGTCCAAATAGCTCCTTGAAAAAAGAAAGACGTAATCTTCTCAAATGAATTCATTAATATACTTTCTTCACTATTTATATCCTCACTAAATGATTGAACCAACTTTGAAAAGGTTGTCATAAGAACTCCTCCTAGAATCTTTGTTTGTATTTCATCTTTATGCTTGTCCAACTAAAAACATTCCAAACGTATGAAAAGAAAATTTGAACAAAGGTGCTGTATTTTTAAGGGAATTAGCATGAAAAGGCTTTATGCATCATACATTTTGAACAAAAGGGGGGCGAGTCAATGAAGGAGATTGAGGTATTCATCGATACAGATGAAATAGCAGAGTTTTTCTTTCAAGAGCTGATGAAAAGGGGCTATGTACCCTCAGAAGGCGAAGTGGAAGAACTCGCTGATATTACTTTCGAATACTTAATCGAAAAATGCATTATAGATGAAGAAATCGAAGATGAATAGCTTAAGAAAATCATTGTATAACCCCAATAGAAAGGACGAAGCCATCAGCTTCGTCCTTTCATAATGATTCAGAAATGTTGTCCAGGGCAGAATACAAAAGATAATGACGCAAAGCGATTACCGTTAAATCATAGTCAGTCACCTCTGGAAGTTCATTGAAAAACGATAAAACATCCATGTTTTTTTGCTGAAACCAGTCAACTTTATTTGTATACTGATGCGTCACATCTTCCCAAACACTTTCAAGGGCTGGACTAAGCAGTTTTTCATTGGCGTTCTCCAGTTTCGTAAAAAGAAAATCCCAGTAGTCGCTTCTAGAACCCGTATGCGGTTGATTGTGAGCAAATTTAATTGTTTCTGATATATATTGTTCTTCGAATAAAATTTGATAAAGCTCCTTCCCTAGTTCAACCCGCTTTTTCACATGTTCAAATTCCCTAACCGTCTTTCCACTAATGCGATACCGGTATTTCTTTGAAAGTTTGTATGGAATAAAGATCGTTGTAAATCCAAGATTTTCTTGTAATTTGTAGGGCAGCTCTTGAAGAAGAGAGGTTGATTGATAAATTCCTTTGATCACTCGTTCCTCTAACATAAATTGTTCATTAATAATCATGGCTACGGTTATTCCCCTTGAATTCTTTTTTAAATAAAATTCGGTCCAAAAGGGTTGCATAAATGTTGATACATGAAACGCAGATAAAAGGTGGAAAAGTGGTTTTCCTATTCTCTTGCTGTATTCATAAAGAAGCAATTGTGGAAAGGCATCTTGAAAAATGAATGCATTTGATCGTTCGAGGAATAAAAAGTAGCGATTTATTTGAGAATCAGACAGGAAGTCCTTTAAATAAGAGCTCTTTAAGTCGGTCATGTAATATCCTCCGTTACGGGACACGATATGAGCCAGGAAGGACCAATGAACCTCTTGATTTCTGGTGAAAAACTCATAATATGCTTGGGTTCTCGTGATGTTATTTTTGTTATACGCATGAGTTTCTTTTGTAATTTGTGCGACGATGTTTTTTTCTTTTTGATCCGTATAAAAAATCGGCGATGGGGAAAGCATGTTTAATTGTTCGATAAACATTGATTTTTCCTTTAAACTATATATCTCTTTACGTTTAATCGATGGAAGCATCCAGAGGGAAATCTTTTCTTGAAGAAGACCCAAAAAAGGAATAGAAGAAAAATTCATATTTTGCCACCTTTCTATGAAACCTTCCATCCGAAGTAACGTATATATTTATATCAACCATTAGGAGGATTGAGTGATGTTAAAAAAAATCCTAAAGTCAATATTGGGAAGTTCTCATCATCGAAAGTATAGTTCAAGTGATTATTACAAGCGTCGGAATATGCATAAACATAGTCATTACGGTCATGCACATTACAAAAGAAAACATAAAAGCAGCTTTTTTAGCTCGAAAAGCTTTTTTAGCAGTTAGTATCATATATGAAAAAAGGTCGTAAAACATGATGATTTTTAAGCCTGCTATCTTGGCCTTCTCTTCACTAATTGATAAGGAATTAGTTGAGGGAGAGAAAATTAATGAGCGTTATATAATAGAAAAGTTTTTAGGAATGGGCAGCTATGGCCATAGTTATCTCGTTTATGATTCCTATTTAGAAAAAAAAGTTGTTTTAAAGCTAGTTCGATTTCATAAAAGGATCACGAAAAAAGGAATACGAATTCATCAGTATGAAATTGAGATACTGAAAAGCTTACAGCATTCCTCCTTTCCTACCGTTTTTGATGAAGGCATGTGGGGAAGGATTCCTTTTTTTACAATGGAGTTTATCCACGGAAAAACATTTGAGCAGCTTATCTTTACCGACGGACAGAGGTTTACCGAAGAGGAGTCTTTGTTATATGGATTAAAGCTTCTTGAACGAATAGAGTACCTTCATCAAAAAGGCATCGTCCATAGAGACTTAAGAATTCCAAATATAATGCTTGAAGGAGATGACTTAAAAGTAATAGATTTTGGATTGGCGAAGTGGTTATCACATGCTGATAATAAAAAGAGGGAACTTAAAAGCGAGATATCTCCTCAGGCTGACTACTTTCAGTTAGGCCATTTTCTCCTATTTTTGCTTTATTCCAATTATGAAACAAATGGTAGTGAAAAGGAGCGACCATGGGAGGAAGAGTTATCATTGTCATTAGAAACCAAACAGTTAATCAAAAGATTACTTCAAGTCGACGAACCTTTTGAAACGTTTAATGATCTTAAAACTTGTTTCTTACATGCGGTGAATAAAGGGAGGAAAAAACATGTCACTTTTTAATAAAGTATTTGCAAGTATTGGGATTGGCTCGGCAACGGTAGATACGAAGCTTGAAAAAGACGTCTTCGTACCAGGGGAGGAAATAAGAGGGATTGTACAAATAAAGGGTGGAAAGCTTGAACAGCTAATTGATGATATTTATCTGAATCTACATACAACCTATTTAAGAGAGTCAGATGATAAAAAGCATATTGTCAAAGGGGATATCGAAAGGTTCCGCCTTATTCAATCCGTTACAATTGGTGCAAATGAGACGAAAGAAATCCCATTTGTTATTAGGGTACCGTTTGATACTCCAATCAGCATTGGACGAACAAAAGTATGGGTAGAAACGGGATTAGATATAAAAAATGCGGTTGACCCTTCAGACAAGGATTATATTAATGTAGTCCCTAATCGATTAATGAAAGGTGTATTAGATACAGTTGCTGATCTGGGTTTTCGATTGAGAGAGGCAGATTGTGAAGAGCTTCCATACCGCAAAAGAAGACGATTACCCTTTGCACAGGAATTTGAATTCGTTGCTGTTTCGGGATCCTTTAGAGGCAAACTAGATGAGCTAGAATTAATATTCTTTCCGCAATCAGATGAGCAAATGGATCTTGCTTTACAAATAGACCGGAGAGCAAGAGGATTAGGTGGGTTTTTAGCAGAGGCTCTTGAAATGGATGAAACAAATATCCATTTGAGTATCCATAGTAGCGATCTTCCTATTCTAAAATCAAAGCTTGAATCCATAATTAGTCAATATTCTTAACTATATTACAACACTTTTTTTGTCAAAGCGGTATCTCGACAAAAAAAGTGTTTTTTTGATGAAGGATTCGACAGGGCTAAAGTCTAATCAAAAAGGGAGTGGATAAAAAAGGGGGGCTTAAAGGTTGTTAAAGGAACGGAGCAGGCTATTAAAGAAAACGTATGAAGTAATGATCTTTCAAACACCCAAATTCAGGCAGACTAAAGGGTATAAACAGGTGTACCGTATGAATGTAACGGGCAGTTCACATCTGCATATTTTAGAAGATGTGTTTCGTATATTTAATGTAAAAGACAGCATTCCAAATGATTATCAAGGTCGCTATATGGGAACAGGGGATATTATTTATATTGACGAGGGGAGACAGGGCACTACTTACTATCAACTTCAGCCGGGTGGTTGGAAAAAAATAAGCCGAATTCATGTACTTTAACAAGACTGTGGAGACACTCCGCAGTTTTTTATTTTTGCAGTAAATATGGTATAGTTTATTTGGTGAATATTATATCTGTAAACTAAAACGGGAGTGAAAACCAGATGAGTGTACATATCGGCGCAAAAGATAATGAAATAGCGGAAACAGTTCTTCTTCCAGGAGATCCTTTACGAGCAAAATATATCGCAGAAACCTTTTTAGAAGGTGCTACTTGTTATAATGAAGTTAGAGGAATGTTAGGATTTACAGGAACATATAAAGGGAAGCGAGTATCTGTACAAGGAACAGGTATGGGTGTTCCATCAATCTCTATTTACATAAACGAATTAATGAATAGTTATAATGTTCAAAACCTGATTCGAGTTGGAACCTGTGGGGCTATTCAAAAGGATGTTAAGGTTAGAGACGTGATTTTAGCCATGACCGCTTCCACAGACTCTCAAATGAATCGACTAACATTTGGTGGAGTTGATTATGCACCTACAGCAAACTTTGATCTTTTAAAGCGTGCATACGATGTTGGTTTAGAAAGAGGATTAAATCTAAAAGTTGGAAATGTCTTTACTGCAGACATGTTTTATAACGATAACAGTGAACTTGAAAAGTGGGCAAAATACCAAATTTTAGCGATCGAAATGGAAACAGCAGCCTTGTATACATTAGCCGCAAAATTTGATCGTAAGGCCTTATCGGTACTAACAGTGAGCGACCATATCCTTACGGGTGAAGAAACGACAGCAGAAGAAAGACAAACTACTTTTAATGATATGATTGTTGTTGCTTTAGATGCAGCGATTCAATAATTAGCAAGCAGCTTCTAGATGTAGAAGCTGCTTTTCTATTCTGTTTTTATCAAAAAGGGTGCTGCATTTTTTTAATGATGTTAAAATAGAAATATTGTATTAGAAAAAGAAGATAGGTGGGAAACATGCGTAAATACTTATTATCTATAGCAGGGATTACCCTTTTATTGTCCGGGTGCGATTTTAGTAAAATCCCATACTTAAATAACAACCAGAAGGAAGAAACAACTCAAGAAGACGAACAGAAGGAATCAGAACCTATCGTAAACGAGGATAACAATGGACAGACGGATTCAGAACAGGGAGATGGATCTCAAAATCTAGATGGGAGCACACCTGATGGACCTACTCTAGAAGCTATTTACTTTAACGATGTAAAAGAAGTGAATGGAAAGCAAGTGATTCAAAACCCATTAAATGTACTTGCCCTTGTAAATAAAATGTTTGCATTGCCGGATAATTATAATCCAACAGACCTTGTAAAGCCGAATGTTTCTTTTTCATTCGGAAATGAAACAATAGAAAAAAGTTTAATGCGGAAGGAAGCAGCGCTAGCTCTTGAAAAAATGTTTTCGGAAGCAAAAACGAATGGAATTGAACTGTATGCCGTATCGGGGTATCGTTCATACGAGAGACAGCGTATCATATTCGACGCAGAAGTAAAGAAAAGTGGCGAAGAGAAAGCAGCTCAAGTCGTAGCTGTACCTGGAAATAGTGAGCACCAAAGTGGACTTGCGATGGATATTTCAGCAAAAAGCGCGGATTTAGGATTAACAGAATCGTTTGGAGAAACAATTGAAGGAAAATGGCTTGCAGCAAACGCGCATAAGTATGGATTTATCCTACGCTATCCAAAGGGAAAAGAATCCATAACCGGTTATCAATATGAGCCATGGCATTTTCGTTATGTTGGTGTATCCGCTGCTCAAACCATCTTTGAAAAAAACATTACTCTTGAAGAGTACTTTAACATCGTTGAAAAAATCTAATGTTCAAATAGAGAATATCAAAATCTTTGTTAAAACAAATGCAAAGATGTTATTCTAAACAGTAAGAACAAGCCTATGGAATGAAAGTGGTGAAGCATTTGGAAAATGAACAACGACCAGAGGAACAAACAGGTTCTAGTAAATCAGCATATATACAAATAAAGAAATTTCATTTCGTTATGTTGTTGTTTTTAGTGGTATTTTTAGCAGCCGGTATTACTACGTTTGCACTTGCATTTGGTGATGAAAAAGTAGTAACTGCTGGTACGGAGAGAAAAGAATTTGAGAAGTTATACAATGCTTTTGATACGATCCAAGATAATTACTTTAAAGAGGTCGATGAAAAAAAACTAGTTAATGGGGCAATTGATGGAATGCTCCAATCACTGGATGATCCATATTCTGACTATATGAATGAAGAAGAAGCATCAAGCTTTCATGAGAGTATTTCTTCTTCATTTGAAGGGATAGGGGCCGAAATTCAGGAAAAGGATGGTTATATTATCATCGTGTCTCCTTTAAAGGGATCACCTGCTGAAAAGGCTGGTTTAAAACCGAACGATAAAGTAGTATCCGTAGATGGAAAAAACATTCAAGGAATGGGATCCACAGAGGCTGTATTACTTATCCGTGGAGAAAAAGGGACAACTGTTAAGCTAGTCGTACAACGACCTGGTGTGTCAGAACCTCTAAACTTTTCAATTGTAAGAGATACAATCCCGATTGAAACAGTCTACGGAGAAATGGTAACTGATACGATTGCGAAAGTTCAAATAACGACTTTCTCTGAGAATACCTCAACTGAGTTAATCACGATCTTAAATGATCTGCAAGCTAAAGGAATGAAAGGTCTAGTTCTTGATTTAAGGCAAAATCCAGGGGGGCTTTTAAACCAAGCGGTTGCTATTTCGAGCTTGTTTGTCCCGGAAGGAAAAGTGCTGTTTAAGGTTGAGGACCGAGATGGAAATATTGAAGAGGTTAAATCAGAGCAAAAGGAAAATCCAGATATCCCATTAGTTGTAATTATTGATAAAGGAAGTGCTTCTGCTTCAGAAATACTAGCAGGAGCGGTGAGTGAATCGGCAAACGTCCCATTGGTTGGAGAAAAATCATTTGGTAAAGGGACGGTACAAAGAGCCCAAGATTTTTCTGATGGTTCGAATATGAAGTATACAACAGAAAAATGGTTAACCCCAGAAGGAAATTGGATTCATGAAAAGGGGATTGTTCCTGATTATGAAGTTGCAATGCCAGAATACGCAAATATATCCTATATTGATCCAGAGCAGGAGTTAAAACTTTCGGTTGCTTCCAATCAGGTAAAGGCTGCTCAGCAAATGTTAAAAGCTCTTGGTATTGAACCAGGACGAGAAGATGGATACTTTGATGAAGCCACTCAAAAAGCTGTTATTGAATTTCAGAAACAGCAAAAAATTGAGCAAACAGGTATTCTAAAAGGTGAGTCAACCATTTTATTAATGGAGAAATTAAGAGAACTCCTTAAAGCAAACGACCCACAGGTTCAAAAAGCAGTGGAACTTCTACAACAACAAGAGGTAAAGTAATAAGTGAGAGCTTTCCCATTATTCGGGAAAGCTTTTTTTATGTAAAAATGTACAAAACGACAAACACTAATCTCTAAGTTGATAAGAAAATTTAGTTCCAGACGAGGTGAATACAATGAGACGTATAATGGCCGTTTTCCTGATTTTTTTATTAGCAGGCTGTGGTTATTACTCCTCGAAAGAGAACAATGAGAATAATCAACCCAATACTAAAAACAGAACTGTTGAAAAAACCAGTGAAGAGATGCCAGTGGAACGGTTTCGTCCATTTCAATCATATAAAAAGGACGTAAATGTCCTATTACTTGGGGTTGACAGCAGAGGGGAATCAACCTCAAGATCTGACACCATTATGCTTGCAAAATACGAGCCATTAAACAAAAAGGTGAAGCTGGTTTCCTTAATGAGAGATAGTTATGTAACGATACCAGGATATGATAAAAGTAAGTTAAATCACGCTTATTTTTATGGTGGGGACAAGTTATTAAAGGAAACAATTGAAAAAAATTTCAACGTAAAAATAGATCACGTAGCCTTAATTGATTTTCAAGGGTTTATTGAAGTGGTAAATATACTTGCTCCACAAGGATTAAAAGTAGATGTATCAAAACCTATGATGAAGGATTTACGTATTTCAGGTGAACCGGGAATGTATGTGCTTAAAGGCCAACAGCTTTTGGATTATGTAAGATTCAGGCATGATGCAAAGAGTGATTTTGGAAGAGTTGAAAGACAGCAGGAGGTCATTATTTCTTTAAAGGATGAAGCGGTTGAAACACTTGGTTCATTTGATGGAATTGTAAAATTGCCAGAAATTTTAACAGAGGTAGCTAACCATGTGGACACCGACATTGTTCTTAAGGATTACTTGACACTTGGAGCAACTTTTATTCTAAACCCTGTATCAAATGTTGAAACATTACGAGTACCAGTTGAAAATAGCTACACAAATAAATATACTAAGCATGCAGGAGAAGTATTAAATATGGATATGCAGAGAAATCAGGATGCTATTTCTGAATTCCTATCAAAAGAGGTAAGTGAATAGGGAAGTTGTTCTTACATCTTCTCTATTTTCCTGGAAAATGTAATTATCGTAATGGGGGAAAATAGGTTATGAAACAAACGGAAATTTATATATTATCGGGGTTTTTAGGAAGTGGTAAGACGACTCTACTAAAGAAACTTTTGCAAGCGGAGAAGGAGAGAGGCAGGAAGGTTGCCGTACTGATGAATGAACTTGGAAAAGTATCCATTGATTCAGACGAAGTAACTGATGACGTACCATTAAAAGAGTTACTAGGTGGATGCATTTGTTGTACGATCCAAGATAAACTTGAAGCTCAACTTCAGGAGCTATTAATTACTCATCAACCGGATTGTATATACATAGAAACAACAGGAGCAGCACATCCAGTCGAAACTTTAGATGCTGTGCTATCCCCATTATTTGCAACCCAACTTGATGTGAAAGGGATTCTTACCGTTGTTGACGGTAGACTTTGGTTAGAGCGCCGAACATTCTCTCCTCAAATCCAGCAGTTGATTACAGAACAAATTAGACATGCGGATTTAATTGTCATTAATAAATCAGATGAACTAAGTGAAGGTGAAAAGGTACTCATTACGACTGGTATTCAATCTCTTAATGAAAAGGCAAATGTGATTTTAACTACCTACTCTAGTGTGTCAATGAAGCAAATCCAATCTCTGGCATATCAGAAAAAGTCTCATTTGACCAAGAGTCATGTTGAAAATGATTTGAAATTGAGTACATTTGTTTATTCGTTTTCAAAGGCAGTTGATATGGATGAATTTGAAAGCTTCTTACAAGCATTGCCCGACACGATTTATCGAATCAAGGGTTATGTAAAATTTTCTGCTACGTCCTATCCTTACTTATTTCAGTTTTCGTATGGAATGCCGATTTACATAAAAGAAGAGATGAATATGCCGTTAAATCTAGTATTTATTGGGGAAAACATTCTGTGGGATGAAATTTCTAGAAAGCTTCAGGAGTTGGAAAAATAGTAACTTTAGTAAAGGAAATTGGAAAGCTTGAACATGGTGCCCAAGCTTTAATTGTTTTGATTCTGTCCAAATTTAACAAATGTTCTTTCGTCTTCAATGAGTCCACAAGCTGCACATTGTACTTTATAAGATGGGCCTTTGTAAGCCATATGAAATGGAGAAAGTTGCTCTTGTGAGTACTCCTCCATCACGTCACCGGTTTGAGGATCTAGCTTTACTGATTGTGGTTCTTGCTTAATAAGATTAAAACGACTTCGATTCGTTTTACAATTTGGACAACGATAAGGCTCAGCCATTTGTGATTCTCCTTTCGCTTGTTTTATGATGTATATTCTTTCCTTTTTTATATCGAATATGTATTTGAATAATAACAAATAGAATGGTTGTGAAAATAAATGAAGAAAGTGTTAGAAGGATATCGATCTCTTTGGAATAATCGTCTACTTAATGAGGGAGATGATGAGGATGTTCTTAGAGAGGCGATATCACGTGAACTTAAGGATGAGTTTTCCCATCCTCGCGTTCGAAAACAGCCCCATGAAAAATATTACTTAGCAACAAAAAGGGTGATTGATTCTGACATCGAATCTGATTTGAAACTTTCACTCCTTACCATCCATGTTGAAGAAATGGAGAAGATATTGTCCGTAACAAGGAAGCTGTAGCTTCTTTTGTTACGGAAGTAAGGTGAGCACTGAAAAGAAATGAAGAATGGTCCCAGCAATAACAAAAAGATGCCAAATGGCATGGTGGAATTTAAACCCTCTCCAAACATAAAAAATGGAACCAAAGGTATATAACAATCCTCCGATAACGAGTAAATACCAGCCAGATGGCTCCATGCCAGTAGAAATCGGCTTATAGGCAAATACTATTAACCAACCCATCACTACATATAAAGCAGTGGAGATGAATAGAAATTTCTTCACATAAAAGGTTTTAAAAACAGTTCCCCCAATCGCTAATCCCCAAACGATTCCAAACAAAGTCCAGCCTAGTGCACCTTTGACTAGTAAAAATAAAAATGGAGTGTAGGTCCCAGCGATAAAAAAGTAGATGGATGAGTGATCGAAGATTTCAAATAAATCCTTTACCCTTCCTTGTGGAAAGCTATGAACCAATGTAGAAGAAATATATAAAAGAACCATTGTTGAGCCATATAATGTAAAGCTAACAATATGCCATACATTTCCGTAAAGAGATGAAAAGACAATAAGAAGAACGAGAGCAGTGATGCTAAGTAGGGCTCCAATTCCATGGGTAATTGAATTTGCTATTTCTTCTCCTTTTGTAAAAACATGAGTTTCAGCCAAGATCATCACTCCGTTTCGTTATATTCATAATCATGCTCTTACTTTACTAAAGTTTGACCAACAAATAAAACATTTTAATATATTTTTGTATTTCACACTTATTTCACACACAAGTCGTATAATAAGCGGTATTCGAACTGTAATGAGGAGTATTATGAAAATGAAGGTAAAAAAAATAATGCTGATTACTATTTGGGCACTTCTCTTTATCGTTTCGGGGTGTTCTAACGATCAACCAATCATTCCGGAAAATAAGTCGCTGGCAATTACAGTCAACATAAAAGATATGTCACTTTCTTTTGTTGATCTTGAAGAAGCAATAGTAATCGAAACTTGGACAATGGACAAGCCCTATACTGGGGGTGTTTTATTACCAGATAATGATTCGCTTCTTTTGTACGGAAAGCAGGTCGAAACGGTTGATATTTACTCTTTACGAACAGGAAAGCGTATTAACAGTTGGGAAACAGGCAGAGGAATCGTCGAAGGAGTTCTACTGTCTAATAGTGAGGAAATTGCCTTTTCTGATCAAGAAAAGCAGTCTGTAAGATTCTTTCGTTTCGATGGGAAGGAAATCAAAGAAGTGGTAAAGACCGGTAATCCGCTAGCGTTAATACCTACTAACTCACAATTATTCGTAGTAAGTTATAATTCTAAAAAGCTAACCATAATTGATCTCCAAAGCAAAGAAATATCGAGTCAATTTTCGATTCATTCGGCGGCTACTGGTGCGATTATTCAGGAAGATAAGAATGAAATATGGATTGGTGGCCATGGGCTAGGCTCTGAGCTCGAAAGTTATATCCATGTTTATGATAGTAAAACAGGTGAGTTAAAACGGAAAATTTCAGCTCCTATTATGCCCATTAATTTATTACATAATAA
>NZ_JAKFCQ010000051.1:0-28793 GCF_036676585.1 Robertmurraya sp. | reverse complement strand
AAGGCGTAGGAAGATGATTTAATAGCGTCAACCTTCATAATTTAAAGGTTATCTAAATACCATATATAACTCAAGAAACACCCTTTGAAGCACAAGGCGTTCGCTATTGCATTTCAAAGGGTGTTATTTGTCTATACATTTTTTAAAATTTAATTAAACCATAAACTGGATAATAGTTGATGATACACCCTTAAATAATAAATTGAAACCCAGCGAGGAGAGGGGGCAACCTAAATGTTTTTTGATATTTGGGGTCTTTTTGAGTTGTTTATTCCTCAGGAGTAAGAGTAGTGACCTCTACGCTGCCAACGTATAATTTTTTAATTAAATCGTAGAACAAATCCCTTATAAAAAACTTAAATTTTTTTGTAAGTACAAAACGGCAGTAATAAAATATAGTTAACTTAACTAGGAAACATTTATTAGATGCATCTTCGCTGGAAGGACCACGCAGCTGGATTAGTGATTCTTACTATCCTTCTCCCTATTTTATTGCAGCAAAAGAACAAATGTAGATCTATATTTGAAAGGGGAACTAATAAATGACAACACAAGCGGTACAAAAAAAAACTAAGAATGATAGTAAAGGAGTTCAGGCTGCAGGTGACTGTACTGACAGTGCTTATAAGCAATTATTATTTCAATGGGGTCTGGGGCCACAGCAGCTTTAGGTGCTTTTGATTACCTAACCAAAATTAATAATATTAGGGAGTAATTAACACCATGGTACCTCATAAGCTTAAAACTTTAAATGGATAGCAGTTCTATTTGTTCTAGTGTCACTATAGTATCTTGGTAAAGTTTAGTGGTTTTTATAAAAAAAGACAGTCTCAAATAAAGGCTGTCTTTTTTTGTTTTTGTATGTTCAACAAACAAATAGGTAAATTGGACTGGTGTGATTCTTTAAAATTGGATGGTTCGTTTGCTGTTTAAACTAGATAAAATATTTATACAAACAGTTCAATTAGTAGGGGTGTAGTATGAAACTTCTTATTGCTATAGTTTTTCTAATACTGATCATATCTGTAATTTTGACTTTAGTATTAACTGGTAAAAGTGACGAAAATTATAGAGAATCTACAAAGAAAAATACGACAAATTTAACTTTAATTTATGTAGTGATTATTACCTTATCTTTAATTGCTCTTGGAGTTTATATTAGATTTTTCGCATAAATTATATTTTTTTACCTATTGATTATTAACTCGATAGGTTGTTTTTTTAAGTACAGGATCCAGAGTAAAAAAAACAAATAGAAAAATAATAAATCGTAAAAAAGAGGAATGTAGCCAATGGATTGGAAGCCGGATCGAAATGCAAAAAAAGCGATTTATAAACAGCTCGTAGAATATATTGAACACGGAATTGCGAATGGTACTTTTCCTCCCGATAAACCATTACCATCAGAACGGTCCTTAGCAAAAGAACTTAATGTTAACAGAAGTACAATAGTAGCAGAGTATGATGAACTGGAATCAAATGGATTGATTCAAAGAAACAGAGGAAGTGGAACAATGATAAGCAAAGATATATGGGGGATAACCAAGAAACGTATTCCGATTTGGAACCGGTATATTGAGGCAGGGACATTTTTACCAAATTTACTTGTAACCCAAAGAATTCGAAAAGAAGCGGTAGAGCATAAACTTATCAATTTAGCTAGCGGCGAATTATCAGAAGATCTTTTTCCTATGGATTCCTTAAGAAACATTACATCAACAAGGTCATTTATCGGAAGCTTAGGATATGATCATCCACAAGGGAACTCGATACTAAGGGAAACCATTACAAAGCATGTGAAAATATTTAGGAAAATTGACACAAACGCTTCATCCATATTAATTACATCTGGAGCTCAACAGGCATTGCATTTAGTTGTTCAATGTCTATTAAAGCCTGGAGATGCAGTTGCAATAGAAGACCCTTCCTATAGCTATAATCTACCAATTTTTAAAACTGCCGGGATAAAACCATATTATTTAACAGTAGATAAGGATGGTATAAATCCAGAGGATTTATTAGATCTATATAAGAAACATCGCATTAAAATGATATTCTTAAACTTAAACCCATCATTTCAAAATCCTACAGGGACTTTACTGAGGGAAAAAAAGAGAAAAGCTATACTAGATATATCGTCTGAACATGGGATTCCTGTAGTAGAAGATGATCCGTATAGTTTAACATCATTCACAGGAGAAGTAGTTACCACTCTAAAATCTATGGATACTCATGGAAATGTCTTATACATCAGTTCTTTATCAAAGATTGTTGCTTCAGGGTTGCGGATTGGATGGATTATCGGGCCAAAGCCTGTGATTGAAAGACTATCCGATGCAAAACAACAAATTGACTTCGGGCATGCTAGCTTTACTCAATGGATTGCAAGTGATTTTCTGGAATCGGAGAGTTTTCATTTACATATTAAAAGATTAGTGAAGGAGTTGGAAAAACGAAGAGATCAGATTGTGACGAGTCTAAATTTTTTTTTAGGGAATCGTGTTGAATTTGCTGTCCCTATAGGAGGTATTCATATATGGTGCAAACTGAAAAAGGAGTTTAATGAAACACAATTACTTGAAGAATCGATTAAAAAAGGAGTCATATATGTTCCGGGCTCCACGATGGGATCCAAAAAAGGGTATGTCCGTTTTACATTCGCAAGGGAAGATGAAGAATCCATAAATGAAGGAATAAAAAGATTTGCCGAAACACTTAATTCCCTTTAAAACATTTAACTTCGTGAATATTTCTACTAAGAATCATGATTTTAATCATGGTTCTTTTTTAAATTTAGTAGTAATGGATGGTTAAAAAAGTGTGGGATTGGATGGTTATAATATTTCTAAATCCTATATTATGGAGTAGTGGATTATATTTGATGGTCCACTCATAAAAAAATATTTAGATGATTTTCTCACAATAATCTCTTCATTTGCTTTAAATTAAATCGTTTTATATCTAAAAGTGAGTTATAAAAATTAAAAAACATAGGAGTAAGGAAAATGTCTAATGCTGCAGAAACCCTTGAAGGTTGGTACTGCTTAAATGATTTTCGAAAAATTTATTGGGAAAGATGGAAGTCTTTGGGAGACCAGCAACGTAAAGAAGTTCTTGAAGAAATGAAGGAATTATTGAACTGCTGGACTGTTACACAAGAAAAATCTGAGGGTAGTCATGCACTCTTTCAAATAACAGGTCATAAAGCAGACATCATGTTCATGTTTCTTCGCCCAACACTAGATGAATTGTTGGAAATAGAATTGGCATTAAATAAAACAAAATTAGCTGATTATACTTTACAGTCCAACTCGTATGTATCAGTAGTTGAATTAAGTAACTTCTTGCCTGAAGGGGAAGATCCCTATAATAAACCAGAAATAAGGGAACGATTGTTTCCAAAGATCCCTACTACTGACTATGTTTGTTTTTATCCTATGAATAAACTTCTGAGTGCAAGTGACAATTGGTATATGTTAACAAGCGAAAATCTCAAACAAATGATGCGGAGTCACAGCTTAATCGGACGAAAATATTCAGGGAAAGTTAAACAAATCATACTGGGATCTGTTGGATTAGATGATTACGAATGGGGGGTAGCCCTTTTTGGGGAGGATCCTATTCAGTTTAAAAAACTTATTTATGAAATGCGCTTTGATGAAGTTAGTGCCCGGTTTGGCCAGTTTGGTTCCTTTTTTGTAGGAAAGTATATGTCTAACGACCAATTAGTTCATCTATTACAAATTTAATATTTATACAAGACTATTATAAAACTCTAAGGTGGCGAAAAATTTGAACTATACAAACTTAATTGTTTTTTGAAAGTGGACATACCTGAACGAATTGACTCAAAAATCTTTGAGCAGTTACAGCTTTTGTTGGAATCAATGGTAGTTATGTTGAAATCTATCCAAGAATCTTACGGTGAATTTTTAACTATTGAAGAAACTTTACAATAGACTATAGATAATTTGGAGCTATTGAAAAAAATCCTGTAACCCTTTTATACTATGCGAATAGAGTCATCTATACAATTAGGGGCATTTCTTCAATGAAGAAGAGCTCCTTTTTTAATGTTACTATGGGGCTGCATTACTATAATAAAAGAATTGTAAAAAAGGGCAGTTTGTGAATACTTACACTTAAATGTAGTGTAGTGTAGTGTTTTATAAAGCATATAAGTCTTATCGAAGTTATTTTTATATATTGTCGGGCGTTCTGATGGTAGTAAGTTCAGGCAATTTGTCACTTTACTCGGAGCCTCTACGGGCATGGTTATGTGCCGTGAAGCCAGACGTATTAAGGATTCTGGCTCAGCTAGTAGGCTATCATGCCCGCCACTCCAAATAAAGTGCACGTCTCTAAAATGATACTCTCTTATACTTGAAAAGCTTTATTTTAGCTACTTTTCTTTATTAAGGACTACAGAAACTAACGGGTGCAAGAGTTGAACAACAAAAAAAATTGTTGTTGTGGTAAATGAGGTTTTTTGTTGTACAAAAAGGATAGATGTATACAGGTAATCATCCTGTTTATCTACCCTTTTTCTTTTACAACCTATAAAATGTGTGACAGAATAATCAAGTATTTATTTCTAAGGTATCTTAGATGTTTTATTGACTTTTAATAAAAGCAGATGATTTAGCAATCTATTTTCTGGGCGTTTAACTTGGACGACCAATTGCTACCATAACTCTATAAAGTATAATATGAGGATAGAAAAATACAGCAAAAGGAAGAACTCCTGTATATTTTTTAAAAAAAGTCACCAGTCCCTTTTATACTTGAAAAAGATTCAGTTAAATAGTAAGTCGAACTTCTTAACAGGAGGAAGAAGATGAAAATTTATGTGGATGCAGATGCTTGTCCAGTGAAAGATATTATTATTTTTGAAGCAAGGAAATTAGAAATCCCGGTTATCCTTGTTACAAGCTTTTCTCATTTTTCTAATGCAGAACAGCCATCAGGAGTGGAAACCATTTATGTTGATTCTGGAGCAGATGCTGCAGATTATCGGATTGTGAAGTTAGCTAAAAAAGGAGATATTATTGTGACGCAAGATTATGGTCTTGCGTCGCTAGGTTTAGCAAAAGGAATTATCGTCCTCCACCATAAAGGATTTAGTTATACAAATGAAAATATTGACCAATTATTGCAAACACGTTATTTAAGTGCAATGGCACGAAAAAGCGGACAGCGAACAAAGGGACCAAAGCCTTTTACAGCAGAAGACCGGGAGCAATTTAGGGATCTTTTTAGCCAGGTTATTTCTAGTTGAAAAATTAGGCTAAACTCAGAGGTTCAGAAAGGAGATAAATATTTTGAAGTACATAAAATTGCAAATGCAACAACTAATTAAGGAAAATAAAGAACTGCATACCCGCTTTAAAGAACTGAAGGAAGAACATAGTCTTGAAAAAAACAATGCCCTCAAGGCCTTGTATCATTCAGAAGTTGCCGATGGAGGAAAATACCAGGTAGCTTACCAAGCACTTGATCAGCCCAAAAAGTAAACTCTTTTCTTTTGTTTATACTTACTAAAATTTTGTTATAAATATAAAAATTGGTCTATGATCGTTTATAAAAACCTTCAAGATGAAGAAGTAATTGGATGGGTTTATACAAAAAATTTAGTGAAGTAAAGATAGTAAAAAAAGCTTCCTTATAAAGGGAGGGGATATCATATGAAAAATACTGCAATAATCACTGCAATAATTACAGGAGTAATTTCAGGTGCAATTGGTACTCTTGTTGCTGAATTTGTAACGAAAGGGACTGTTCCGTTCGAATGGTTCTATTCAGAGCACAAGGAATTTAAATTAACAATTCCTTCTTTAGTTGTAGGAGGCATTATTTTTTTAATTACATTTACAGTCATTAGTTTTTATATTAAGAGAAAAGACAATGTTGTTCACTACAACCAAAGCTACGGACATCAGCCTATTGAATTTATACACCTGGGAGTAAGATGGTTGTTTCAACCTAATTATGAGTGGGGTGGATATAATAGCAATCCTGAACCTTGTTGTTTAGATGAAAAGTGCTTTGGGGAACTGAAGTGGGAAGAACCTTATTATATTCCACCAGGTATTCGAGCTAACATGGATTCAGATAATGATGAAATAGAACTGAGAAAAGGGTATAGATGTACAAACTGTAAAAAGAAAGTGATACTCGATGAATATCGTAATGAGTCTAATGTTATAGAGGAAGTGCTTAGAGAAATTAAGAGGCAGGATAGGATAGGATCAACTCTTTAAATGTAAACTAAGATATATTTAACAATACAAAAAAACAGTATCGATTATTGAACTGCAACCCAATTGTTAGACACACAGCTAACAATTGGAGGTGCATTTTTATATGGCTAAATTTAAGATAGAGGAAAAGATAGAAGCAGTTATTGGTTATCAAAAAAACAAACTGTTATTGAAATTTGCCAAAAGAAATAAGCAGGGAGAATCATATTATTACGTAAAATATGAATTTGATGTAATATAAAGTTATAAATAGAGGGAGGTGCTTGGATTTGAGAAATAATTCTCAGCAAGCAAATTATCAAAAACTGGATTGCATACTTAAAGAGTTACCTTGGTACGTTGAAGAATACATAGATAAGAAAAAAAGAAAACTATCTCCTGGAACACTATTAAATTATTGTCATGACTTTAAGATCTTTTTTGGTTGGTTAATCTCTGAAGGGTTTCATAAGGAATACATGAAAGAAATTCCTTTATCACTATTTGAGACACTAACCGTGCAGCAAGTTGAAGACTTTTTAAGTTTTTTAAAGTTTCAATTAAACAATAGAGAAATCACGATCAATCGAAAATTATCCTCTTTAAAGTCCTTATTTAATTACCTACAGAATATAGCGGAAACAGATCAATTAGAGCCTTATATTAAAAGAAATGTCATGGCTAAAATCGAATTTAATGATGTGTCTGAGAACCCTGAAACGGTAGCAAATCGTATGGAAGGGAAAATCTTAATGGGAGACGAATACGAGCGTTTTAGAAGCTTTGTATCCCATGAGTACGGTGAACAAAACAGTTCTAACAAACATATCGTTCGTTTTCATGAGTTAAACAATGAGAGAAATACAGCTATTGTTTCACTGTTCTTGGGTTCAGGGTTAAGATTAACGGAGCTAGTTTGGTTAAACATTGAGGACATTAATTTCTCTAAATCATCTGTAAGAGTGATTAGAAAGGGGAATAAAGAGCAGTACGTATATTTCAGTGAGCAGGCTCAACTAGATTTAGAAGCCTATTTAACCGTTAGAGCAAGTAAGTACAATGTTGCTAAAGATAATAAGGCGTTGTTTGTTGCAGCTCCTATGGGCCCTAAAGGAACAACCAGAAGGCTATCAGCCAGAGCCATTGAGAAAATGATTGAAAAATATGCTAAAGCATTTGGAAAACCATCTCTATCAGTACACAAACTGAGACATTCTTTTGCTACCAGGTATCACGCTGAAATAAATGATGTACCTAAATTAAGACGACAATTAGGTCATTCCTCTATAGAAACAACTATGATCTATACTCACATTAAAAATGAAGATCTTAAGACAGCTATTAATAAATTCAATATGCCAAAAGAATAAAATTACAGTCTACATCGATATCACAAGATAATTAGTATTTTTGTGTCATAGTTTCAGTATTTTTATGTCATTTTACATTAAGTAAATTTGTGTCATTTTTTTAATTAATGTCGCAATCTAATTATAAAATGGATTACAAGTGCAAATAATTAAAATAAATGCTCTAAATTAATCTAAAGATACTGGACGTAACATAAGTTTCAGTATCTTTGTGTCACTTTTGTAAGTATTTTTGTGTCACTCGTCAAGTAGAGGGTGTAGTTATCGTTCTGTTTGAGTTTGTTTCTAGTTTACATAATATCTATTATACACAGTTCTTTAAAGAGAGACGGAAGAGGTCTCAATAGCTAAGTATACTTAAAATAGTGAGACGTAATTTAGATTTTTATCTAAGACCATTGAAATATTTTTTAACTGCCTTGCAGCTAATTCAAACTGTTGGTTATCTGGATTATATTTTGCTTTAGTTTCTTTATTTAGAGCTTGCTAATTGTTCTATAACTCTCAGCATATTACTAGCGATCATAATTAGAATCTATCAAGATCTAATTATGATTAATTAGTTTACATAATATTATTATATGCAACTTATCTCTTCAATAAATCTGTATGGCTGCTACACGATCGGTTCGTTCTCTGTGTTAATTGGATTCTAACTGAATTTCTAATGGAACCGTTTGAAACTAACGTTATTTTTCATCCCACCCACCAATAAACTTCCCTTATATATTCGATTAACGAGTAAAAAGTCCTTCCCAAAACAAAAAACCTAACGGAATGTCAGGTTTGACGGTTAAACAACTCGCTGTTGAAGGGCGGTTGTTAAATAATATCTAGGAGTGCCGAAGTACATGTATTGGTTATATTGTGGGTAGGAAGACTCGAATTGAATATATATCGGTGAGTCTAATAACCATGGATAATTTTGATAGAATTTTTGGTCACCATATACCATTGCTGTTAGTGCTAATGGTAGCTCTTTTTGGAAAATGTGAAAGCGAATCATCGCATAATTTTCGTCAAATTCTCCGTTAGTAATATACACTTTCCCTAATAACGTGTATTGACCCATGACAGGTTTCCACTCTGCCAACACTTCATCTCGAAATTTGCTATTAACCGCATCAAAATCGTAGCAATATCCTATTGTTAAAAATAGCTCACCTGTTACGTCTGAGTGCGTTAAGGTATATTTTCTCTCATCTACAGGTTTAAAGGGTGTTGCTGGTGGAAAGTATGTCACATTTAGCATTGCCGGATCAAACTTACTCATGTAAGCCTCACTCCCCTGGATGATGAAGTAGTATTTACTACTGTATTTTATGTGATTGAAAGTTAAATGTGACAACAGCCTATTTTTTCTTCTTCGATGTATTCTTACGTAACTCCATAACATTCGTATCAAGCAGCTTCCATTTTCCGTTTTCATAAACCCAAGATGACTCCACATTTGCAATGGAATCAGCATTGTAAGCACCGCTTATTCGTTGCGATCCTTTTAAGCCTATTTGGTCCCTAGTCACTTTAACGGGTTTTAGCATTCCAAACGGAAGTACCATGAGTTCTGCAGGTTCATTTAGTTTGCCATTATGATATAATCCGAGTCGTTCGTAATCTTTTGCTCTATTTCTTAAGTCAAACTGATACGACTCATTGGTATTTTCTATAGTCATATTGGCTTTATATCCGTTTAGAAAAGAAGTTTGAATTACTAATGGTTCAGGTACAGTTATATCGGTTAACAGATCATCCTTTACGGTATATAAATAATGATTAGATAATCCTCCACTTCCTCCCGTGTTAACCGCTAGAAATAAGTCTTTTACGCCATCATTGTTCAGGTCTTTGAAGTCTATTCGTGGTTCGTACCCACCTTCGAGATTGATTTTATGGCTTTTTCCAGTTGCAGAAAGGATTTCCAATGTTATGGAACGTAAAAAGATCGCTCCTTCCTCAAAGGGCTCACCCTTCACATATATCGTATCAAGTTTTCCATCTCCGGTAACATCCATTTGTTCTTTGACTATGACGCTTTCAAGTATGTTAGCTTCCTCAACTGCATATACGCCTGTTATCGCGGACAGTGACATGAAAAAGAAGGCAGCAAAAGCGAACAATAGCTCTTTCTTCATTTAAAATTCCTCCCTGAGCAAATATCAGTATTTTATTTTGCCCATAAGTGGAAAAAAGATGTAGAAAAAACAAATTTAACAAAAAATTAGTTTGCTAAATGTTTAATAAGTCCCGGTAACCAATCAGTTAGATTACTAAAACGAAACCCAAGTTCACTTGCCTTAGAGTTGCTCATATTCCAGTTGTTTTCAATACCGTATGGTGAGTGTTCAGATGGGTCAAAAGTATTTGGGAGAATGGCCTTCTTCCCGACCTCTTGTTCTATCAATGCCATCAATTCTGCCATTGATATCTCCTTGTTTGCACAGGCGTTGATGGGGCCAGTGAAGTTTTGCTCACTTATCCAGGCAAGAAAACTGCCGGCCTCCTTTTGATGAATGAACCCCATTTTGGCTTGTAAGTTCGGAAATCCGATCACGGCCCCTTCTTTTACTCGGTTAATATGTAGAAGTAAACGTTCCGTATAATCATTCTCACCGAGAACAATTGGAATTCTAACAGCAATGACAGGAAAGGTTGCTTCCTGGAAAAATACCGCCTCAGCTTGTCGTTTTCCTTCCTGATAGGTCACTTGATCTGGTGGTGAGTCAGAAATAGGATAAGAATATGGATCAAAACCTACTTCAACCAGATTTTCAGCATAGTCATAAACTGACATCGTTGAAGTGAAAATGTATGTATGAATCTTGTTAGTTAGTGCTTGAATGGCAATTCTCGCATCTCTTGCGTTAAAGCAAATCTGATCAAATACAACATCCCAAGTTCTCCCACTAACAGCTTCCTTCACAGAATCTAAATCAAATCGGTCAACCTTTAGCGTTTCAACCTTGTTCCCAAAAGGAATCTCACTGTTTTGTCTTGTTGCAACCGTAACTTTTACACCTTTGTTAAGCAACTCTTGAACTAAATTTACTCCGAAAAACCTTGTTCCCCCAAATACTAAAGCCGTTTTCATTCTGTTTCCTCCTCCTCCGAAACATTACTTGAATCATATTCTATATATATTCAATCACTCCTACCTATTCACCTTTCTGTCCTTCTGTTAAAATTAGGAAATATTCCTAGAAAGGAAGAGATCTATGCTAAAAAAATTTCCTCCCCCCTTTTCAACTGAACTTTATGAGCAGTTATCACTTTGGGTGTCACAGCAACAAAATGTACGTGGCATTAACTTAGAAGTACCGTTGAATCTCTCTTCTGTTCTAGAGGAGGAAGATGGTTCTCCAGATTTTATATATATATTATATCAAGGGGATAAGATGACAGCCGCTGGATCGGTGGTTGATATATTAAAAACAAAAGATTATGAGATTGGTTTTGCAGCTAGTGATGAACAAACGGCAAGAGGCTTGATGAGTGTAATCCACCAAGACTTACTATCACTCTTTCCTACTAGCATCACTGCGGTAATAGATGAAAGAGCAACACTTGAGAAAAATGCTTTATTAGAATTGGGAGCAAATAATGAGGTGTGTGAAGCACAATTAATGGTTTCTCAATTAAGTGGTGAGAAACCTGCTGTTCCAATTGAGCTAGTTGAGTATCATTTTAGTCGCCATAATGACTATCGTGAAGTATTAATGGATAGTTTTGGTGATGAAGTAGAAGAAGCGGAAGCTATTATTCAATTGTCACTCTCACAGCCAAGTAGGACACTTTACGGTATCCATGTAAACGGCGCAACGGTTGGAACGATCAATCTTATTCGCTCAGATGATGCCTTTATTACAGCGCTTGCGGTTCGTCCCTCACATCAAAAGAAAGGAATAGGGCGAGCTGCTTTACATGAAGCAGTTAACATGCTTTTTGAAGAAGGCTATCGGTCGGTATCTCTCGATGTGGAAATTAAGAATACACATGCACTCAAGTTGTATGAAGAAGTTGGCTTTCAAGTTCAAAACATATTTCAGTTTTTTAAAATGTGAAAATATCAATAAAAATACAAGCTCAGAGATAGTTTCTCTGAGCTTAAATATTTTTACGTTTTATATAAAGTTTTAGTTATTTGTAGCTTCGTTTGCTTCTTTTTGAGCAACCGACCACACCGTCTTTGCTTTGCCAGCATCGGTTTCATCAATAATAAATGATCCGTTCGAGTAACGGTCATTATGTCTTATATCAGAAGCACGTACTTCCTCGACATGACCTTTTTCTGTACTAACAAAGATTTGGTCTTCTTCACTCACAATGACTGCACCGATCACTCTGTGAGGGTTTGCCTTTAATTCTCTTAGCATGACCACTCCTCGCTTAGCACGTGAAGTGATCTCAAATTCATCTAACTTCATCTTCTTGATGGCTCCGCGCTGGGTCACAATTACAATGCTTTGTGAACGGGGATCATCGACAATTTTACCAGCTGTTAGATAATCGCCATCCTTTAGGTTAATTCCCTTCACACCTGCAGCTCTAGCGCCAACGATACTTACCTCATCTTCAGCAAAACGTAACCCGTACCCTAAATGAGTTGTTAATAGCAACTCCTTCGTACCATCCGTTTCATGAACATCAAGTACTTCGTCGTCATCCTTTACATTAATCGCGACGAGTGGCTTCGAATATCTTTGAGCTTTATACGCCTTCAGTTCTGTTTTCTTAACCATTCCATTTTTCGTAATGAACAACAAGAATGCTTCCTTCTCAAAATCTTTGACAGGAAGTACCCTTATAATCGTTTCGTTACGATCAATTGGAACAAGATTTGCTATATGTTGACCGAGGTCCTTCCAGCGAATATCAGGAAGTTCATGCACTGGACAGTACAAGTAATTCCCTTTATTCGTAAATAACAGAACCACATCGGTTGT
The DNA here is from genome assembly GCF_036676585.1 of Robertmurraya sp. NCBI lineage: Bacteria > Bacillati > Bacillota > Bacilli > Caryophanales > Bacillaceae > Robertmurraya > Robertmurraya sp. The sequence continues at coordinate 16,244 of NZ_JAKFCQ010000051.1, read as the reverse complement.
GTTCATATCAAGCTGTGCGAGTAATTGGTCGGAATCCTTCATGCCAAAATCCTGACCATTCGATGCAGCATACGACCTGGGGCTAGTACGTTTAATATAGCCTTCCTTCGTCACAGTGACAATCACATCTTCGCTTGCTACCATAACTTCAAGATTGATCTTAATTTCTTCAATTTCCGCTTCAATAATGGTACGACGTTGATCGGCAAAGCGCTTTCGAACATCTTTTAACTCTTTTTTAATAACAGAAAGAAGCTTGCTCTCACTTTCTAAAATAGCAGTTAGTTCATCGATTTTCTTAGAAAGTTCATCTGCTTCGTTTTGAAGAGCCGTAATATCTGTGTTTGTTAAGCGATATAGCTGTAAAGAAACGATTGCTTCGGATTGTGCTTCGGTAAAGCCAAACTTCATAATCAAGTTATCTTTTGCATCACGCTTGTCTTTTGATCCACGAATCGTTTGGATGACTTCATCTAGGATGGATAATGCTTTCATTAATCCAGCCACGATATGTTGGCGGTCTTTCGCCTTCTGTAAATCAAATTGAGAACGTCGAGTTACTACTTCCTTTTGGTGCTCAATATACGCATCCAGAAGCTGTGTAAGTCCCATGAGCGTCGGACGGCGATGATGGATAGCAACCATGTTAAAGTTGTATGCAATTTGAAGGTCTGTGTTCTTGTATAAATAGTTTAGTACACCTTCAGCATCCGCTTCTTTTTTTAATTCAATCACGATACGAAGTCCTGTACGGTCCGTTTCGTCACGAACCTCTGACATTCCTTCAATTTTACGATCTAAGCGGAATTCATCCATCTTTTTCACAAGGTTTGCTTTGTTCACTTCAAAAGGAATTTCTGTAATAACGATTTGCTGCTTACCGCCACGAACCGTTTCAATTTCTGCCTTCCCGCGAACAATGATTTTCCCTTTGCCCGTTTCGTAAGCCTTTTTTATTCCGTCTACCCCTTGAATGATTCCACCAGTCGGAAAGTCAGGTCCTTTAATCACAGTCATTAAATCATCGACCGTACAGTTCGGCTGATCCATCCTCATGAAGACACCATCGATGATCTCATTCAAATGATGAGGCGGGATTTCTGTTGCATATCCGGCAGAAATACCTGTAGAACCATTGACGAGAAGGTTAGGGAACATCGCTGGAAGAACGGTCGGTTCATTTGCTGTATCATCAAAATTTGGTACGAAATCGACGGTTCTTTTGTCAATATCACGCAATAACTCAGACGAAATCGCGCTTAAACGTGCTTCCGTATAACGCATCGCAGCTGGTGGGTCACCATCGATGCTACCGTTATTTCCGTGCATTTCGACTAGAAGATTACGTAGCTTCCAGTCTTGGCTCATACGCACCATGGCATCGTACACGGAGGAATCTCCGTGTGGATGATAGTTACCAATTACGTTACCAACTGTTTTGGCCGATTTACGGAACCCTTTATCGTTTGTGTTTCCTTCCACATGCATCGCATAAAGAATACGTCTTTGTACTGGCTTTAGGCCGTCCCTTGCGTCAGGTAAGGCACGATCTTGAATGATATATTTACTGTATCTTCCGAAGCGATCACCAATAACCTCTTCAAGTGGTAAATCGCGAAATTTTTCCGTCAAACTCACTATTCAGTAACCTCCTCAGCAACAGAAATATTTTCATTTTCTAAAATACTTCCGTCTTCCTCTAAACCGAAGGCTACATGTGTTTCAATCCACTTTCGGCGGGGCTCAACCTTATCGCCCATTAATGTTGTCACACGACGTTCTGCTCGAGCAGCATCATCAATGCGCACACGAATTAATGTTCTCGTTTCAGGATTCATAGTTGTATCCCAAAGTTGGTCAGCGTTCATCTCACCTAGTCCCTTGTAACGTTGAATCATATAACCCTTACCAACCTTTTTAATGGCTGATTGTAAATCGTCGTCACTCCATGCATACTCAATAATTTCTTTCTTACCTGTTCCTTTACTTACTTTATAAAGCGGTGGAAGGGCTATGAATATTCTTCCAGCTTCAAGAAGTGGTTTCATATAACGGTAAAAGAATGTAAGGAGCAGAACTTGGATATGAGCACCGTCGGTATCGGCATCGGTCATAATGACAACTTTATCGTAGTTGATATCGTCAATATTAAAATCTGCTCCAATTCCACCACCGATAGCATGGATGATCGTATTAATCTCTTCATTTTTAAAAATATCCTGTAATTTTGCTTTTTCTGTATTGATAACTTTTCCTCTAAGTGGAAGAATCGCTTGAAAACGACGGTCACGACCCTGTTTAGCAGATCCTCCAGCAGAGTCACCCTCTACTAAATAAAGTTCATTTTTCTGAGGATTTCTAGACTGGGCAGGCGTTAACTTCCCTGATAAAACAGCCTCAGACCGTTTCCTTTTCTTCCCGCTTCGTGCTTCTTCTCTAGCTTTACGAGCGGCTTCACGAGCTTGATAGGCTTTAATCGCTTTACGTATTAATAACGTACTGGTCTCAGGGTTTTCTTCTAAAAAGTAAGACAGATACTCAGATACAACCGAGTCTACTGCAGAACGTGCTTCACTCGTTCCAAGCTTTCCTTTTGTCTGTCCTTCGAATTGAAGAAGTTCTTCCGGAACACGTACGGAAATAATCGCTGCAAATCCTTCTCTAATATCCGCTCCGTCAAGGTTTTTATCCTTTTCTTTTAACAGGCCGATTTTGCGTGCATATTCATTAAACACACGAGTCATGGCTGTTTTTGCACCAGCTTCGTGTGTTCCACCGTCTTTTGTACGAACATTATTGACGAAAGAAAGAACATTTTCCGAATATCCATCGTTAAATTGGAACGCGTAATCCACTTCAATTCCACCGCTCGTCCCTTCGAAGCTGATGACTGGATGTAAGACGTCCTTTTCCTCGTTCAAATATTGAACAAACGCTTCAATTCCATTTTCGTAATGGAACATCTCATGGAAGTCATTACGTTCGTCAATAATTTCTATTTTCATGCCTTTTAAAAGAAAGGCAGATTCTCTCAAGCGTTCACACAATGTTTCATAATTGTAGGTCGTCGTCGAAAAAATGGACGCATCCGGCTTAAAGTGTAGCGTCGTTCCTGTTTGATTCGTTTTTCCTACTTTCTCTAAAGTAGTCACAGGTTTTCCGCCGTTTTCAAAACGCTGCTCGTAGACAAAGCCGTCTCGCTTAATTTTTACCACGAGCCACTCGCTCAATGCATTTACAACCGATGCACCTACTCCGTGTAGCCCACCACTTGTTTTATAACCACCTTGACCGAATTTTCCCCCAGCATGAAGGACGGTTAAGATTACCTCAGGAGTGGGTTTTCCCATTTTGTGCATACCAGTTGGCATACCACGCCCTTTGTCTTGCACACTAATGGAATTATCTTTGTGTATTTTTACGATAATATGGTCTCCATGACCTGCTAATGCTTCATCGACAGAGTTATCTACTATTTCATACACCAAATGGTGAAGCCCTCGTGAATCAGTACTACCAATGTACATTCCTGGGCGTTTTCGAACCGCATCTAACCCCTCTAGTACTTGAATGGCATCATCGTTGTATTCAAACGTTCCTTGATTTTTTGCCACGTACAATACCCCTTTCCTTCCGTGCCAGCTACATGTCTCTATCTATGTAATGGACCTGAACGTCTTATACCTATTCGTTCTTACAAGTGAATTATCCTTTAAATATTAAGAAACGATAATAAAGAACAAATGTTCCTATCTCGTATTTTATCACATTTTTTAAGACACCTATGCTTTATTGTATATATTTCTTGTGATTTGGCAAATGGATATTTCAAAAAGAAAAGTATTTTAGACGAATATTCTTCGATTATAGAAATGTTTATAAAGCCTATGTTAAAAAGAAAAACACCCTAATCCTAATGACTAGAGTGAAGGAGAAAAAATTATTTTGTCAAAGCATGTTCTACTTTAATGCATCGATTCATAACGACAGTGTAGCCTTTGCTTTTTAAAAATTCGTACGCTTCTTCATTTTCTAATCCTAACTGTGCCCAAAATACATCAGCATCGATTTGATCGAACTCTCTTGCCACCTCTGGGAGGAATTCAGATCGTCTAAACACATTCACAATGTCTACATGGCCTTCAATATCAGTCAATTTGGCTACGGCCTTAATACCAAACACTTCATCTACGGTTGGGTTTACTGGAATTATTTCATAACCAGCATTTTTCATAGCTTCAGAAACCATGTAAGAGGTACGCTCTGGATTATTGCTTATTCCAACAACAGCGATTCGCTTTGCCTTTTTTAAGATTTGCCCCAATTCTTCACGGCTCGGATATTCGATTGGCATCAAACTCACTCCTCTTAATTTTTGTTTAGTATGCCCTTACATTCTTTAATCATAGCCAATTCAATGATAAAAGGCTAGGAGAAACTCCTAGCCACGCATTACTTTTTCACTATTTGCTGGTTAAAAGTTTGCAGAGCGGTCCATGCTGTTTCATCGGCAAAATATCTGGACCAGCTTGCCACCCCGGCAAGATCATACTTCACTGCTAAATTAGTTCTTGCGGTAAGAGACTGTTCATCTTCAAGCCATACCTTGTAGGTAGTTGCCTGATCTGGAACATAAAGTTCGGCATAATTTTGTCCGCTTGCTGCATCATAGATAGGAGTTAAGTTATTCGTGGTTAACCATTCTTTGATTTGAGCCATGCTTTTGGATTTTGAGGAAACTTCACCGCTGTCTTTGATTTCCCATAGTCTTGTGTAAAGAGGAATTCCTAAGATCAGCTTTTCATTTGGAACGATTTCCAAGAGCTTTTGTAGGTTTGTCTCAACCCACGGAAGGCTTGCGACGCTTCCTGCTTTTGGCGAGGAACCCCAATGCTCGTCATAGGCCATAATTGCAAGATAATCGACAATTTCTGCGAGCTTATCACGTTCATAGAAAGCAGACCAATTGCCTTCCGCCATAAACGTAATGTCCATCGAAACGATCAAGCCTGCTTCATGAAAGTATGGCGTTGCCTCTCGAACAAATTGTGTTACTAGCGGTCCGTCTTCTTCTCTTACATTTTCAATATCAATATTGATTCCGTTCAGCTCATATAACTGACTGTAATGTAGGAGCTCTCGAATCATCTTCTGTCTTGTCTCATAATCCTTAAAGGCTGCGTGGGTAAGGTCGGGATCAAATGCGTTGGAGAATAGTCCCCATACTTGATAGCCCTGGGCCTTTGCCCATTTCGTATACTCGAGAGAAGCAAGGTTACCGATGCTACCAGTTTCATCCTTTAGTTCGAACCAGGTTGGAGAAACAACGTTTACTCCGTTCATTTCAGGAATCAAAGTGGTATCTGGGTTTTTCGTATATACTGCTTCCCAAGTTAGGTTGATGGGTCCTTCAAAGGTTGGAGCATTTACAACTTCTTTTTCATATTCTACGACGATGGTTTCCTTTTCCTGTGTCTCAATTAAGTCCTTAGATATATATCCAGCAACTCCGTCTATTTTTCTCACAAAATAGAATTCTTCCTTTTCATCCTCAATCCAAATCTTTTCCCCGTTTGAAACGTCTGCAACATAAGGAGATCGTAAGGTAGCGTCCGTTCGTAGTCGAAGTTTTTCCTCGTGCACATCCTCATTCGTAATCATAGCATTTTGAAGAGTATCTCCATCCTTTTCAATCCATATAGCATTTGAATTTTCTAGTACACGGTAGGTTACAGGATAAAACTGAATGACCGGGTCAAGTGCTACATATAACTGGCCTTGTTCATCTACTAAAGGTGCAAATTGAAGCTCAACCGGCTTCTCATTAATAAAATAGGTTAAAGACTCTGTAGGCATTTGTACCACTTTATTAGAGGTAGTAATGATGATTGAATTTGATTTTTCATCAAACGCGACGCTGTCATCAATATTTTCCTTCAAAAAGTCTAACGATACATAGACACTTTCGCCTTCTATAATGGCATTCCCTTGTTGTTTCCCTTGAAATAGAATAGGATTTTCTCCCGTGAAGTAGCTTGTTTTTTCGCTTGAAGCAAAAGGATAAAAGAATAATAGAATACTAGAGATAATCACAAGAATAGATGCAATGAGACCCGTGATGATCCATCCTTTTGATACAATCGGTTTTTTCTTATATGTTTCTAGACGTGCCATGTTTCACTCTCCCTTACCTTCATCGTACCCGAAAAGATGTTCTTTTGAAAAGAGGGTTTCGACATTCGTTCATTTTAGCCTCTAAATATGACGATTGAATAACAAAAAAGTTACGAGAATATAATGGAAAAAACCAATTGTACATGGTTTTTTAAGCAATACATGGTACAATAATAAGACGGTATATGAAGTGTGAAGGAGTATTTGTATGATGGAAATTGCATTAATAGTTATTGTTTCTTACCTGCTTGGTTCCATTCCCTCAGGGTTAATTGTTGGAAAAGCTTTTTACGGAATTGATATCCGTGAGCATGGAAGTGGAAATTTAGGTGGAACCAATACATTTCGTACTTTAGGGAAAAAAGCAGGGATTATTGTAACCGCTGCTGATATCCTAAAAGGTACACTTGCCTCGTCCCTTCCTGTTATGTTTGGAGTGGCTGGTCAAATTGATCCTTTAATTGCAGGGATGATTGCGGTTGTTGGGCATATGTATCCTGTGTTTGCTAAGTTTAAGGGTGGAAAAGCGGTGGCTACGTCAGGTGGAGTTCTTTTAGCATGTGCTCCAGTTATGTTTCTTGTGATGGTCGTTGTATTCTTGCTTAGCTTATACATAACGAAGTTCGTATCACTTTCTTCAATCATTGCATCCATTGTAGCAGTGATTTATGCAGTAATTGCAAAGGAACCACTGTTAATTATCGTTGTTTCTCTGCTTTCTTTATTTGTTATTTATCGTCACCGAGCGAATATCAAGAGAATTATTAATAAAACAGAACCGAAGATTAAATGGATGTAAGACCCCACAAAGGGTCTTTTTTTTTGACTAAATTTTTGCAAGTTTTGACTTTTTTAATGTAAAACATACATATTACGATGAAATTCCCCATATAGATGGAGTAGAAATTACGCTAGATGGGAGATAAGAGAAATGACGGACGACATGAAAAAGTGTGAAACAACGGTTGCTGAAATGGTTCATGAAGTGAAAAATCCATTAACAACCGTAAAGGGCTTGCTACAATTATTGAAACCATACTTGGTGATGATAGAAAAAGAACAATATGCGGATCTCGCCATAAGTGAAATCAACCGTGCGGATGAGTTACTTACAGCGTATGCTAATTCAAATATAGCTATTTCTCCTCAGCAAAAACTTGTGTGTGTGAACAAGTTATTGGAGGAAATGAAATTGCTTTTTGAAAGAGAAGCCAATGTAAATAGAATTCAATTTTATACTCATTTTGATCCCGATCTTCCTAAGGTAGAGGTTTGTCGTAATGAATTAAAACAAGTACTCGTAAATTTAGTGAAAAATGCCGTTGAATCTCTAATGGAGGTCAAAGATAACCGAGTCCGTAAAATTACTTTAGAAACCAATGTTCAAGGAAAAAGAATACATGTGATGGTAAAAGATAATGGTTCCGGGATGGATCAAGCGACCCTTGCGCAACTGTTTACTCCCTTTTATACCGAAAAATCTTATGGTACAGGCTTGGGATTATCGATTTGCAAAAAGCTTATTGAAAAGCATGATGGACTAATCACCGTTGAAAGCCAAAAAAACGTGGGAACCACCTTTCAAATTGCCCTGCCTTCTCCAGCAGATGTCGACTAATTGTCATATTAAAAGAAAGGACCGACGAGAGCATGCGTAGCTGCTTTCATCGGTCCTTTCTTTTATTTGTGTTATGTTTCTTTGATTAACTCATCTTCAAAGAAAAAGGTATTTGGATATTCCTGTACAATATAGGAATATCTTTTCATGTTTTTAACATATTGACATTTAGAGATGACGACAGACTCACCAGACGCTTTTATGCTTACTTCTTCTCCGCTGTTATATAAATTTTTTTTCATTCTCTCATCCTGTCTCTAATTAAATTTTGATCCTAGAAAATAAAGTATTACTCAATTATGACAGTCCTATTTATTTAAATCCAGTTTTTTATGGTTTGGTAAAAATTTTATCGCGCTTATTAAGTGGAATATGGTATCTTTATGGAGGTGAATTTTATCAGGAGGAACGAACGATATGACGAATAACATGTTCTCTCTTAGTAAAACAGAGCGTAAGGATGAGCGAGTACTTTCCTTCTTAGAAGAAAATGGAGGAAATCATGCTTCACACTTAATTTTGTTGCGCGATAAAGAGTTATTTTGGGCAGTAGAAGAAAAGGTGTTAATTGCCTATAAAAAAATTGCTAATAAATTGGTAGTATTAGGAGACCCCATCGGTGATGAGGTCTATATGGCTGATGCAATAAAAGAATTTCATGAATACTGTGATGAACTCCGTCTGACACCTGTTTTTTATCAAATCAGTGCTCGATTTATGCACTATTATCACGAAACAGGCTTCTCGTTTATGAAGCTTGGCGAGGAAGGCGTTGTGGATGTAAAGAACTTCTCTCTTGCAGGAAAACAGGGGGCGAAGCTTCGTACAAAGTTTAATAAATTTACAAGAGAAAACTTTCATTTTCGAGTCATCACTCCTCCCTATTCACATACCCTTCTTACAGAGCTTCGTGCTATTTCTGATGAATGGTTAGGCGAACAAAAGGAAAAAGGGTTTTCGGTTGTCTCTTTTAGTGAGGAATATGTTTCTTCGTATCCGGTTGCTCTATTAACGAATGCGGAAGGTCGAGTGGTTGCTTTTGCTACGTTAGCTACAGATTATAAAGATACAGTGACGATTGATTTAATGAGAAAAACAACAAGTTCTTCATATGGAACAATGGACGTTCTTTTTATTCATATTTTTCAATGGGTTAAAGAACATGGATATCAATACTGCAGCTTAGGCATGGCCCCGCTTGCCAATGTTGGACAAAGCAAATACTCGATTACTTGTGAAAAATGGATACGATATATCTTTTTACATGGAAATGCCTTATATAAATTTAAGGGTCTTCAAGAGTTTAAAGGCAAATTTACTTCAAGTTGGGAACCGAAGTATTTGGCTTATAAAAAATCCCCTTTGATTTTTGTGATTATTCAATTGATTCTATTAATCAATCAACCTCCTTTATCAACGAAGACAAAAGAGGTTGTAGGAAAGCTTAAATATTTGATTAAGAAAGCGGTGTAAGAGGTGAAACCATGAGGCTCACCTCTTTTTTATAACTTAATTACTTGAAAACGTCCTTTGCCAAGGACATCGGTTTGGTAGTCAAGTTTGGTGTTTTCAAAATAGACCATATCTCGATGATGAATAACGATATTAAGGTCATGAAAGGGTATTACTTGATCTTCCTGTAATGGCTTCTCTTCCAGAGAAAGCTTTAACTGTGGACCTCCTCAGCCAATTCCCATGGTTAATCGAACGTACAGTACTTCCTCTTCTGTTTTCTTCTCTTTTTCAACAGCAGATAGCAAAATTTGATACGCTGATGGGGTAAGTTTAAACATTTTTTGCTCCTCCCTAACAAGAAAATTGTCGCATATTGTAACGCATTTATGACATAATGAAGAAAAGATAAACTTTATGATTCCCATCTTAGCGAAAAAGTACATGGATTGCCAATAATCTGTATGTAGTAGGTGTTGTTATGAGGAGAGTTAGAAAGAAAAAGCGGAAAAACAATATGTGGGTAGGAGCGGTTCTTTCAGGTTCTTTAATCATCGCGTCTCTGATTTTATTCATGAACATGTATGAAAGTGCCAATGCAAGTCCAGTTGTACATAATGAAAAAAATGTATCCCCTCGCGCGCTTGGGGTTGAAGCGAAAAGTTATGAACAAACCATTACCCTTGGTGCCATTGGAGATATTCTTATTCATGATTGGGTGTATGAGGATGCTCAAACTGGCAGTGGATACGATTTTCACCCCATGTTTGAACAAGTTTCAGCAACACTATCTCAACCAGATATTTTATTAGCGAATCAGGAAACGATACTTGGTGGAGTCGAGTTGGGTATTTCTAGCTATCCGATGTTTAATAGTCCTGTTGAAATTGGAAGCGCTATAAAAGATGCAGGTGTAGACATTGTCTCCACTGCTAATAATCACTCATTAGACAAACGTGAAAAAGGACTTCTTACTTCCCTAACCAATTTAGATCAACTTGGGATTCCTAGTGTTGGAACATACTCAAGTGCTGAGGATCAGCAAACGTTAACCATGATGGAAAAGAACGGAATTAAGGTGGCCTATCTATCGTACACATATGGAACGAACGGGATGCCGATTCCTGAAGGTAAGGACTATTTAGTCAACTTAATTGATAAGGAAGTAATGAAAAATGAAATCCACCGCGCACGTGAAGCCGCTGATATTACTATCATGAGTATTCACTGGGGCAACGAATATCAACGTTTCCCTACCGATGAACAGGAAGAACTTGCTCAATTTCTTGTGGATGAAGGAGTAGATATTATCTTTGGTCATCATCCTCATGTTCTCCAACCGATGGAATGGCTGAAGGCTTCTGACGGGAGACAAGCTCTAGTTGTCTACTCATTAGGGAATTTTCTTTCTGGGCAAATGAGAGATTATAAAGATATTGGCGGTATGGCTTCTATACGTGTAACCAAGCAGATTAATACTGATGGAACTTCTATCCGTCTTTCTGAGCCCGGTTTCTTTCCAACCTATGTATCAAATCAAAGACTTCAAAATTATCGGGTGGTCCCCTTACAGGATGCTGGGAATTTTGGAATGAGTAACGCCGAAAGCAAGTACAATGAAATACTGACACATATGACCAATAATCTGAAATGAGTAAGCAGTGTCTTTTATAGGACACTGCTTTTCTTTTTTCCCCATCCATCTTTTCCAACCGTCTAATGTATCATACCCGAACAGAAAAATTATTTGTTAAAATAAAGAAAAGTACGATTGAAAGGTAGTAGAATCTTGATAGTAAACCATACCATGCTTGTTTTTATAACGTTAATCACTTTTGTTTTGTATCATGTACACGTTCCATCTATTTTCATGTTTCTTATTTTTGTTCATTTGTTACTCGTGTTTTTCTTATCCGAAATTCAGAGAATATGGGTTTGGATGATACTCTCGCTCTTTTTAGGACTCCTGATCATGAGATATACAGACCGCTTTATTTCAGAGCTTTCTTTTCATCAGGGTCTCCTATTTATACTGAGTGAATGTTTATGGCTCATACCTATTCTTTTTGGGACATATATTACGTCTGCCTTTAAAAGTCCATCACTTGATAAGGAAAGAAAGCTACAGAAGACAAGAACTAGGAATATCCTCTTTCTATTAGTACTGGTATTTTTCCTTCTTGGAATTGGAACAATAAATGGGTTGAATGAGTGGTTAAGGGTACTTTTCTATTCTCTGCTTGTCTCACAGTTAAAAATATACCTCTCATTCGGTATCTTTCTTAGTAGGTTACAAACATTGACGAGTAGATCGGTCAGTATGATAGGTGCAGCTATCATTTTTACCCTTCCTTTTACCTCTTTAGGGTATTCTCTCATCACTTTGTTAATCATCGGTTTAACAGGGCTTGGTTATGCATGGTTAGTATCAACGTGTAAGAGCTTGTTACCCCTATATGTGGTTCACTCCGTGCTTGTCTTTCTTTTTATTTTAGCAGGGGGATTTCCAGCACTTTCTCATTAGCTTTTGTCGAGCTAGTTTTTAGCAATTCCGTCCAATTTGCATTATAATACTCGATATACGGAAGGAGTTTTTCATTATGAATATAATTGTAAATGATCATGCTGCGGCTTGGTATAAAGAAGAGATGCTGTTAAATAAGGGAGATTACGTTCGATTTTTTGCTCGCTATGGTGGCTGTAGTACTGTGCAGCAAGGCTTTTCATTAGGAGTATCTTCGGAAACACCGCATCAAATTGGTTTTGAAGTGGTTAAGGACGATATTCATTACTATATTGAAGAAAAAGACTTATGGTATTTTGATGGTAAGGATTTATTCGTTGATTTTAACGAACAAGCAAATGAGCCAGTCTTTCGATACGAGTAAAAAGCTGATCCAAAGCGGATCAGCTTTATTTTTTAAATAATTTCGTTGCTGCTTCTTTTTCATGTAGCAGCACTCTTTTTTGATGTTCTCCTAATAAGTCAAAATGAGAATAGCCATTTTCTCTATGGTGAATCCACTCTCGTTTTAGATTGTAGGTTTCTCCCCATTTGGCTAACTGATCAAGATCACGACAGCCAACCTTTGTTACCGTATTGCAATCGGGAAAGCGATCGTCCAACCAGTAATGTGTGAGAAAGGCAATTTCACCACGATCAATTTTCTTTTTCCAAGCTCGTAATTCTTCTCTTTTAATGCCAAAAGCCATCGGTTCTCTCCTTCTTACTCGGTTGCAACCGGCTGCTTTTTGTGTTTTTCGTATGCTTCGTGCCAAACGGGAAATTTCTTTCTAATGGAAATCGGGCGGAATGTTTCTTGCATCACGCATACATGCTGGGACATTCCCTTAAGAGCTAAATCTCCACTCTCTGTGAAAATTTCATAGCCATAAGTTACACGGAACCCATCGTACTCTTCAATCCATGTATGGACCATTGCCTTTTCCCCGTATCTTACTGGTTTTTTATAGGAAGCTTGAATGTCAATCACAGGAGAAATAACGCCTTCTTTCTCCATATCAGCATATTTAAAACCAAGATCTTCAATGATACTTGTCCGACCTAGCTCCATCCAAACGAGGTAATTTGCATGGTAAACAACTCCCATTTGATCTGTTTCTGCATAGCGTACCTCTATTTCTTTTTTTCCTACTAGCATTATGATTCCCCTTTTCCTACTTTGTGCAAAGCAATTCTAAGATCGTCTTTGTTTAAAAGTGAAAGATCGGAGTCTTTCTCTTTAGAAATACGTAATGCTTGAACTTGAATTGCTTCGTCAATAACATTTGTTGCAAATCTCCCATTTCCGCTCACAGGCAATCCAGCAAGCTCCTCTTTTAAGAAGGATAATGCTTCATCTTCAAGGATATAATGATAGCTTGTTGCGTAAGAAACCATGATTTCGATAAGCTCCTCTACCTTATAATCATGGAAATGAAAAAACTTTTTAAAACGAGATTGCAAGCCTGGATTGCTTTCGAGAAGCTGTTTCATTTCATTTGGATAACCAGCTAAAATGACAACTAAGTTTTCGTTATGCTTCGTCATCTCATCAACGAGAGTATCAATCGCTTCCTTTCCAAAATCTCCTGGTGATTTACTCAGTAAGGAATACGCTTCGTCAATAAATAATACCCCTCCGAGCGCCTCGCGTATTTTCTTTTTTGTTTTGGCGGCTGTTTGTCCAACATAACCGGCTACAAAGTCTGCTCTACTTGTGACAATTAAGTGGCCCCGCTTTAAGTAACCAATCTCCTTCAATGCTCGGGAAAAAACCTTTGCTACCGTTGTCTTTCCGGTTCCAGGATTTCCTGTAAATACAGAGTGTAATTGAATAGGCAGGATCGGTAAGCCACTTTGTAATCTCAGTTTTTGAATTTTTACAAACGAGACGAGTTTCTCCACTTCATCTTTCACATGGTCTAATCCGACGAGTGACTCTAAAAGCTCCTCTGCTTTCTTTTCGTCCTGTTCTGTATTAGTCGCAAAATCGTCTCTATCAAGCACTGTGAAATCCAAAACAGATCGTTCGGACTGTTTCTTCGATCCTTTTCTAAAAATTGCATCGAGCACGAGTGTTTGAACGGTTCTCGCATTTCCAAACGTGTCATCGACCCTTTCCATATCGATGCGGTGCTCTAACTCTTTCCTCGCATCAGGTGTGAGCAAATAATCGTTATCTTGTGCAAACTTTTCAGCTATCATTAAAAGTTCTTCAGTCGAGTAGTTATCAAGGTGTATATGGTTGGAACGAGGAAATCTACTTTTTAACCCAGTGTTGGAATCCAAGAATTGCCTCATTTCCTCTGGATAACCTGCAAGCACAACCGCGAATTTCCCACCGTATTCTTTTCCGGTCATTAAGGAAACCAAGGTATCAACAGCTACCTGTCCATAATCATTTCCGGTCTGTCCTTCCCTTTTCAAACTATATGCCTCATCGATAAACAGAACACCACCAATGGCCTGCTCGACGGCTTGGCGAACATTCTCCTCCGTTTGACCAACAAACGCTCCTACGAGTCGTGTACGATCAGTCTCGATGACCTCTTCTCGAGGAAGAATCCCTAGCTCATGGTAAATCTTTGCTAGCAGTCGAACAAGGGTTGTTTTACCTGTACCTGGATTTCCTGTGATAATCATATGCAGACTTTGTTCATCTTTAGATTGGTATCCCTGCTTTTTTCTTTCTTTTTGATACTTTAAAAATTCATATAACTGTGTAACCCGTTCTTTTACCTTATTCATCCCAATCATTTCTTGAAGGGTATCTAGGGAGTGTTGTGTTTGCTGTACCGTCTCCTCTTCACCAAATAATTGGTCCCATGTTTGCTTTAAGCGATCGAGTTCCTCGAGAGATCCCTTTAAGTCTTGGAAGTGAACGGCTGTATGAAACACACCAGATATGGATTCATCGTATTCTTCTGCTGCTTTTAACATCGACCCAATGACCTCTTGTACTTCAACAAGCGTATCAATCAGGCTTCGGTAAATACTGACTAGTTCTCCAGTTTGGTTCCGATATGCTAGTTGATACCCCGATTCCAACTCGTCGATATGTTCATCACTTGTTGATAAGAAACGTTGGCAAATAGCGATAATGTCTTCAGCAACCTTCTTTTTAGCAGCTCGATTATCTGTCTCACGCATGATTGGAAACTTCAGAGAATCGAGGATCGATTTTTTCTTCTTCCACTCAAATTGTGCCAGAAATTCGCTTGCTCTTTGGTTAGTTGGATTGAGCTCATGTGCTTTACTCATCCATAAAAAGCTAAGATGATCCTCTTTCCCATGTTTGGCTGTTCTAGAAAGGGACGCGATGGAGAGTAATTTGGAAAGTAAATGGGCATCGTTCTGTTCATGAAGCGAATGAATGGCATGAATGATCTTTGTCTCGTCTTCTATATATCCGGTTTCGCGTAGTTCTGTTTCCCATAAGTCAATTACTTCAGGTGTCAGGGTATGTAGTTCTAGTTGTTGTTCCATAATATCACTTCTTTTTTATCTTTATTTTTTTCTATATTACCATATTTATCTCGAGGCATGAAGAAAGAGGCTGCGTATACAGCCTCTTTGCTTACTTATTCAGTATACCCATTTTGTCTAGCTTGTGCTTCTTCCTTCACTTCAGAACGTAGTGCATCAAGTGCTTCTCTTCGTCTTTCGTTCTTTGCTTCAATTTCAGCCACATCTTTGGAATTGCTATGTTCCATAGCAGCTTCAGCTTCTTGCATATTCTCTATTGTGTGAACAATAATCGATTGAATGTTTTCGACATTATCGCTTCTGTCATCAGGATTTGGCTTGTTTTTGACCATGGTTAATTCCTCCTTCATTCATATAAAGTGCGTTACAAAGATAGGTTTGCCTTTTTAAATCAGAAATAAAAGAGGAAACGAATGGTGTTTCTTTGTTCGTATTAACAAAAAATAAAACCCGTCTAGTCGACGGGTTTGTCATTAGTTTTATTCGCCTTTAGTTTGGATTACTTGTGCATGTTTGCCAGATGTATCATTCATTTTTTTACCATTATTGCCACTGAACCCACGTGGTTGAGTTCCGAGGTGACTTGGAGCATATGGCTCCGGATGTTTTTTCTGATTTCCCATCATTATCCCTCCTCTTTAAAAAGTATCAGCTTTTTTAAAGAGAAACATGTAAGGAAATCCTTCCCTTATTCCGCCTTACCTAGTCTTTTTTCCTCAAGCCTTGCTTCAATTTTATCTAAAGCCTCTTGATCACGTAATAACTGAAGTTTGTTTTCAGCTACTAGTTCCTCAAAAGAGCGTTTTCTTGGTTTTCTCATGTCGTGTTCACCATCCTTATCACTATTATAACAGTCATTATGCCCGGTAGTGCATGAAATTATTACAACTTTTTGAAAATTTAATAAAGTGCAAGCCTTTGCAAAATAAAATCTGCCTCTTAAAAGGCAGATTACATGTTTTTGATATGCTCGCGAATGATCTCGATTGTCATGACACTTAAATACTTGCT
>NZ_JAKFCQ010000050.1:0-36535 GCF_036676585.1 Robertmurraya sp. | reverse complement strand
TAGTTATCCAATAAACCAAACATTCAGAGTTATTACAAAGGGCAGGGGTGTAGACAGTGGGTAATTCAATGGTGAAAGTTCAAGTAATGGACGTAAAGTCTTTTTTAACAAATACAGTAACTGGTTTAGAGTCTTTCTTAAACAGTACAACGATTGATGGTCTATTGTCAGAAAAACAAGGCGACAAAGAATACTATAAACGAATCTTAGGTAATTTAAGAAAGCTACTTGTATATTGTGAAGAGGGATTAGATGCTTGTGCGGTGATTTTACAGTCAGAGTCTTTTCCAAAAGGAGCAGCTGAAAAGACACTTTATAGTATTTATCATAAATGTATTGAAGAATTTTTCTCACCAAAAAATGATGTATGGTACGAAGATAGCCGATCCGCTTATACAGGTAAAAACTCAATCAAATTTCAAGAAGACGTTCCTGACAGTGTTCTTCAGCTACTAAAAGGGTTTGAAGGGGAATTCCAGAAGATCCGTGAAGAGCTAGAGTACTACGAAACAGATTATCGAACAAAAATGACACAATCGAAATAACGACCAATAGGTCGTTATTTTTTTGTCCTTTTATTCTTAATGGTGTCAACCGGGCCATTCCCTCATATGCTTTAAGGTAAACCCAATTGTTCTGAGGTGATGATAATGAATCGATTTGAACAGTATGTTAAGGACGTTATCAGCTACAACGAAGAGCTTAAACGATTTCTAGAGCAAGAGCATGTTCCAGAAGAAGATGGATTATGGAGTAAGCTTGATCATTTTAGTGAAATTATGGATCATGTTACGAGGAGCGGAGATTTAACTCAGGAAGAATTTACGACAGTTCAAGAAAAGGTTGAAGAATTACATGATGAAATGGAAGCATATTTTTCAAAGAGGCAACAGATAGGATCTATTTATTTACAGGAACCTTCTTTAAAAGCAGGAGAGCATGTTTTGCCAAAACTACCTTACAGTTATGATGCATTGGAACCCTATATTTCTGAAAAGATAATGGAATTACATCATAGTAAGCATCATCAATCCTATGTTGATGGGTTGAATAAAGCGGAGATCAAGCTTAAGGAGGCTCGAGAAAAGAGTGATTATTCGTTAGTAAAGCATTGGTCAAGAGAGCTAGCCTTCCATGGATCAGGACATTACTTACACAGTCTCTTTTGGGAAACGATGAAGCCGAATGGAGGGGGGCAGCCGACAGGGAAGCTACTTGAGGAAATCAACAAATATTTTGGTAATTTTAATGCTTTTAAAAAGCATTTTACAGAAGCAGCAAAAGCAGTAGAAGGAAGTGGATGGGCCATTTTAGTTTGGTCACCAAGAGCACGCCATCTTGAAATCCTTCAATCAGAAAAACATATGAATTTGACGCAATGGGATACCATTCCACTCCTGCCGTTAGATGTATGGGAGCACGCATATTATTTGCAATATAACAATAATCGAGCAGATTACGTCTCCAATTGGTGGAACGTAGTGAATTGGAGAAAAGTGGAGGAGAGACTTTCACAAGCATCACAAATTAAATGGAAACTATTATAAATGGAAGAGTCCACCGCTTTTATGCTGGTGGACTCTTTTTAGCATATTCATTTTTATCACGCATAAACTTGTACAAACATAACTAGGAGACGAGGGTTGAAGAATGGCTAGAAGTAAAAAGGTATTTGTGTTAATGATAATCACCTTTTTGATTCTTTTTCATATTCCAGTGAGTGCTAACACAAATATCAATGTTAGCTCACAATATGCTGTTCTGATTGAACAAAGCTCAGGGAGAGTATTATTTGAAAAGGGTGCCCATGAAAAAAGGCGAATCGCCAGTATCACAAAGATTATGACAGCTGTCCTTGCCATCGAGTCAGGAAAACTAAATGAGATGGTAAAAGTCAGTAAAAATGCGACTAGAGCAGAAGGATCTTCCTTATATCTGAAGGAGAACGAAGAAATCAAGCTAGAAGATTTAGTTTACGGTTTAATGCTTCGCTCTGGCAATGACGCTGCGGTTGCGATTGCTGAGTATATCGGAGGCAGTGTGGAAGGGTTTGCGTTCTTAATGAATCAAAAAGCAGATGAGATCGGAATGTTACATTCTCATTTTGCCAATCCACATGGCTTAGATGATTCGAATGATCATTATTCCACAGCATATGACATGGCTATTTTAACAAGATATGCAATGATGAATGATACTTATAAATTGATTGCAGGAACGGAAGTACACAGAGCCCCTAATCCAACAGAAAGCTGGGACCGGGTATGGCGTAACAAGAATCGTTTGCTAACAGAGTTATATGACTATAGTACAGGTGGGAAAACGGGCTTTACAAAGCTAGCAAAAAGAACATTAGTGTCCACTGCTACGAAAGATGGAATGGATTTAATCGCTGTTACATTGAACGGGCCAGACGATTGGAATGATCATATTAATATGTTCGAAACAGCTTTTAAGACGTATGAAATGGTACAAGTTGTTGAAAAGGGGTTCATCTCAGGAATTCAATCAGACAAGTATAAGAATAAGGCTGTAGTGAAACACGACTTTCAGTACCCTGTATTAGAAACAGAAAAAGATGAATTTGAGCTTGAGTACAAATTAAAACAACTTAAGGGAGAAAGAAATATTCCTGAAGTAATAGGGGAAGTAATCATTACCTTTGATGATAAGCCAATCAAAACGATGCCCATTTATTATAACAATGAAAAAGAAGAAACGAGCTTTTTTGAATCTTTTAAGAAAGTATTTACTACGATGATAGGCGTGAAAGCTAATGGTTAATATTATATGGGTTTGCTTAACCGTAATTGGAATAGTATTTGCAATGGTTAATGGAACGATGTCTGAGGTAAATGAAGCTATATTTAATGGAGCCAAGGAAGCAGTTACACTATGTATTGGTCTGATTAGTATTCTTGTGTTCTGGCTTGGAATGATGAGGATAGCGGAAGATGCAGGACTACTAAATAAATTATCTAATTTATTTAAGCCAATAGTTACAAGATTGTTTCCAGAAATACCTCATAATCATCCAGCGATGGGATATATCCTTTCGAATATGATGGCAAATATGTTTGGACTAGGAAATGCAGCTACTCCTCTTGGTATTAAAGCAATGGAAGAAATGAAAAAAATAAATGGAGGTAAAAATGAAGCAAGTCGCTCCATGATTACATTTCTGGCCATTAATACTTCAAGTATCACGCTCATTCCAACGACGGTAATCGCTATTCGGATGAATTATAATTCAGCCTCTCCTACGGATATAGTCGGTCCAACTCTGATTGCTACTATCTGTTCCTCCATAGGTGCAATCCTCATTGATCGTTTTTATTACTACCGAAGAAGCCGTAAAGGATGATGTAGAAAATGGGTATTGTTACAGCTATTTCATTATGGTTTATTCCCGTATTGATTGCTGTTATTCTTTTATATGGAACGTATAAACAAGTTCCTACATATGAAAGCTTTGTTGAAGGTGGGAAAGAAGGAATAAAGATAGCCGTCTCAATCATTCCCTTTTTAGTTGGAATGCTTGTAGCTATTTCCGTTTTTCGTGCATCAGGTGCGTTGGAGTATTTTATGGGATTTCTAAAACCGGTCCTTGAAGCAATCGGTGTACCTCCTGAGATAGCGCCGCTAGCCATTATTCGGCCAATCTCTGGAACAGCCGCACTGGGGATGACGAGTGATTTAATGGCACAGCATGGACCAGACTCGTATATTGGAAGACTAGCCGCCACTTTACAAGGAAGTACGGATACTACCTTCTATGTGTTAACCGTTTACTTTGGTGCTGTTGGAATCAAAAAAATGGGGGATGCCCTAAAAGTTGGGCTTCTCGCTGATTTAGTAGGAATTATCGCGGCTATTGTGGTAGTTACAATCGTATTTGGGTATTAATTAATAGAGGATACTCTTCACATTATGTGGGGAGTATCTTTTTTTACAATGGTTATTTCGTACAGGTTACTTTGAAATCATGAAAATATATGTCATAATGCTAGAGGAGTAAACACTACAGGAAACACACATTATGAGGTGACATAGATGGAAAGATTACAAAAAGTAATTGCACACGCAGGGATTGCGTCAAGAAGAAAAGCAGAACAATTAATTGAAGAAGGACATGTTCGAGTGAATGGGAAGGTTGTAAAGGAGCTAGGAATAAAGGTTTCTTCCTCAGATAAAGTAGAAGTAGATGGAATTCCTCTAGAAAGGGAAGAACCGATCTACTTTATGCTTTATAAACCTAGGGGAGTTATCTCAAGTGTTAACGATGATAAAGGGAGAAAAGTAGTAACAGATTTCTTCCCGATGATTGAACAAAGAATTTATCCAGTTGGAAGGTTGGATTATGATACATCTGGTCTATTAATTTTAACGAATGATGGCGAATTTGCTAATACACTTATGCATCCAAGTAACCAAATTGATAAAGTGTATGTGGCAAAGGTAAAGGGGATTCCTACAAAGGAAGCGTTGAAGGCTCTTGAAAGAGGGGTACGTCTAGAGGATGGAAAAACCGCTCCTGCAAAAGTGAAAATGCATACTGTCGACAAGAAAAAACAAACAGCGATTGTTGAGATTACCATCCATGAAGGAAGAAACAGACAGGTTAGAAGAATGTTTGAAGCTGTTGGGAATCCTGTTCTAAAATTAAAAAGAGAGCGTTATGGTTTTCTGACCCTTCAAGGATTAAAAGTGGGCGATGCTCGAGAGCTTTCTCCTCATGAAGTAAAACAATTACGTGCACTTGCACTAAAAAAATAGAAAAAGTTCATAGAAGTGTCACAGTCTTTTGATAGCGATAACAATATGAGTATGTTGAAAAATGATATAATAAAGCAAATTGTGCAATTTTGACTGTGAATGGGGGAGGAACCATATGAAAAAGCAGAGGCTGCTAATCAGAACGGTCATTTTACTGCTTCTTGGCGCTGCGGTTGCCTATACACTATACGCCAATTTTACTAAGGATGAGGTACAAAAGGTCGAAGTAGGGAAAAAAGCACCTGACTTTGTTCTTACCGATCTCAAAGGGGAAAAACATCAGCTTTCCGATTATGAAGGAGAAGGTGTTCTGTTAAACTTTTGGGCAACATGGTGTAAGCCTTGTGAGAAAGAAATGCCGTTTTTAAATAACCAATACCAAGCATATAAAGATCAAGGGGTACATGTTATTGCAGTTAACGTTGGGGAATCTAATGTTGCTGTTTCTGATTTTTCTAAACGATATGATTTGCAATTTCCAATTGTTACTGACAAAGACAGTCAAGTGATGACAGCTTATGGAGTAGATCCCCTTCCAATCACGTTTTTAATTGATAAACAAGGAAATGTGGTAGAAATACATACGGGACAGATCGTTGCTGAGGCTGATGTGACAGAGATGATGGAGAAGATAAAACCATAGGGTATGAGGAGATTTTGCAATGAATCAAGTTAAATGCGATTGTGGTCATGTCAATCCACATGGCACAATCCTCTGTGAGGCATGTGGGAAAATCATAGAGGATGGAACTCAAATTACGGCAGAACCAGTAATAGACATGCGGTATGAAGGAAGTGCAAGAAGGTCACAAACTTATAATAAGTCAATGATTGATAAGGTTTGGAACTTTTTCTCATCGGTAAAAGTAGGGGTATGGCTTATTATCGTGACACTTATTGCATCTTCGTTAGGGACCATTTTACCTCAAGAGATGTATATTCCAAACATAATGCCAGTCGCTGATTATTATGAGGATCAATACGGTTGGTTTGGTAGATTGTATTATGATCTTGGCTTTCATAATTTATATAGTTCATGGTGGTATCTATTATTAATTGCAGCCATTGGTGTTTCACTCGTTATTTGTAGTCTTGACCGCGTGGTGCCCTTGTATAGAGCATTAAAGAAACAAAGGGTCATTCGACATGAGAGCTTTTTGCAAAGACAAAGAATCTTTGGAACGACAACCGTTGCTGTAAGTGACCAATCCTATGAATTAGTGAAAGAACAATTAAAAAAGAAACGCTATAACATCCGTGAAGATAATGGAAATGTTTTAGCTGAAAAAGGTCGTTTCTCTAGATGGGGTCCTTATGTCAATCACGTTGGCTTAATCATCTTTCTCATAGGTAGTATGCTCAGATTTGTCCCAGGAATGTACATAGATGAAATTCTTTGGGTACGAGAAGGGGAAACAAAAGTGATTCCCGAGACAGATGGGCAATATTACTTGAAAAATGTAGATTTCAAGTTAGAGGTGTATGACAAGGAAACCGATAATGAAGCATTTGGTGATGCACTAGATAATGCAGGAATGGTTGCAAAAAACTATCAATCTGATGTCATACTTTATAAGACAAAGGGGAATACGGTAGCTGGTGACGAACCTGAGCTAGAGGAAGTAGAATCTAGTAGTATTCGAGTAAATCAACCGCTAAAGTTTGAGAAATTTGCTCTATATCAAGTCAACTATAAGCTCGATGAATTGTTTAAAATGTCATTTTTACTGACAAATAAGAGCACAGGGGAAACCTTTGGTGATATTACTATTAATTTGAACGATCCTGAGAAATTGTATGAACTTGATAACGACTACTCAGTGGAACTAATGAGTTACTTTCCAGACTTTGAATTTGGTGAAGATGGGAATCCAACAACAAAGTCTAGAGTGCCAAATAATCCAGCTTTCGTATTTAAGATGTATTCACCAGAGAAACCTGAAGGAGAAGTTAGTTTCGTTGCAATCCAGCAAACGATTGAACCTTTAGGGGATAATGAATACAAGATGGCCTTCAATGGAATTGAAACAAAGGATGTGACTGGACTCACCGTTCGTAAAGACTTAACTCTTTGGATCATTGGATTTGGTGGATTGATCTTCATGATTGGTGTGGTTCAAGGTGCATATTGGAACCATCGTCGCATATGGATTCAGCGTAAAGGAGACGAGGTTTGGGTAGCAGCACATACGAACAAAAACTGGTTTGGACTGAAAAAAGAAATACAGCTGGTTCTTGCGGGGACAGAAATAAAAGAACCGATGGACCAATTGAAGGTAAACCAGGTGGATGAGGGGGAAAAAGATTGATCACTCTTAGTGAAAATCTATTATATATTGCGTTTATACTTTACTTACTTTCTATTCCGTTTTTTGGAGGAGCAATTAAGCAAAAGAAAAACCTAGATCATCAACAAAATAGTAGCAAATGGTCAATCATTGGGATTGCCATTTCTATTCTAGGATTTGCAGCACAGCTTGGTTTCTTTTTTACACGATGGTCCATAGCTGGACATGCTCCAGTAAGTAATCTATTTGAATTTACAACTTTTTTTGGAATGTGTTTAGTTGGTGCTTTTATCATTATTTATTTTATCTATAAGACACCTTTATTAGGATTGTTTACAATGCCGATTGCCTTATTGGTGATTGCTTTCGCAAGTATGTTCCCAACAGACATTTCTCCACTAATTCCAGCTTTACAAAGTGATTGGCTTCATATACATGTAACAACTGTGGCATTAGGTGAAGCTATTTTAGCCGTTAGCTTTGGAGCCGCATTAATTTATTTAGTAAAAGTAATTGATCAAACAAAAAATAGTAAAAGTACTACCTGGTTAGAGATAGTTATGTATGGATTAATCGCTACATTGGGATTTGTCATCGTTGTATCAGCATTTTCCTTTGCTGATTATAAAGCAGAATTTAATTGGGTTGATAAAAATGACAATGAAGCAAAAGTGGAGTATCATTTGCCAGCTCTAGTTGGTCCAAATCAAGGAGAACTTCTAACAGACGGAAAAATGGAACCACTTGTATCAGTACCAGGCATTATCAATGCGAAAAAGTTGAATACGGTCATTTGGTCATTTGGTACAGGTATCCTACTATATGGTCTTTTGCGCTTAGTCTTAAGAAAAAGAATTGGGGCAGCATTGAAACCATTTACAAAAAATATTAATCTAGACTTAGTAGATGAAATTAGCTACCGTTCTGTGTTAATCGGGTTTCCAGTGTTTACATTAGGGGGACTTATTTTTGCAATGATCTGGGCACAGATCGCCTGGACCCGTTTTTGGGGTTGGGACCCTAAAGAGGTTTGGGCACTCATTACTTGGCTTTTTTATGCAGCATTTTTACATCTACGCCTATCTAAAGGATGGCATGGAGAAAAATCTGCGTGGTTAGCTGTTATTGGATTTATTATTATTATGTTTAATTTAGTTGCTGTCAATCTTGTGATTGCAGGGCTTCATTCATACGCAGGATCCTAAAAAGAAAGCTTTCGGATAGCCTTCACTTTTCGTGAGGGCTGTTTTCTAAACACACTTACGTAATTAAAAGCTAGGGGGATTGTCCAATGGAAAAGGAAGTTAAGATTCTAGTTGTAGATGATGAGGAAAGAATTCGCCGGTTATTGAAAATGTACTTAGAGCGTGAAAATTATATGATTGATGAAGCAGAAGATGGGAATGAAGCATTGACCAAGGCGATAAGCAATGACTATGATGTTATCCTTCTTGACTTAATGATGCCTGGTAAGGATGGTATTGAGGTTTGTCGTGAACTTCGTGAAAAGAAGGCAACTCCTGTAATTATGCTTACGGCTAAAGGCGAAGAAGTGAACCGTGTCCAAGGATTTGAAGTGGGGACAGACGATTATATTGTCAAACCATTTAGCCCAAGAGAAGTCGTATTACGAGTAAAAGCACTTCTACGTCGTTCTTCTAGCACGAGCTATATACACACAGAAACAACGGCTAAAGATGTGATTGTTTTCCCTCATTTAACCATTGATAATGATGCACACCGTGTTTTAGCAGATGGAAAAGAAGTGAGCCTTACACCAAAAGAATATGAGTTATTATATTTCTTAGCTAAATCTCCAGATAAGGTGTTTGATCGTGAACAATTACTTAAAGAGGTTTGGCATTACGAGTTTTTTGGAGACTTACGAACTGTTGATACCCATGTAAAACGTTTGCGAGAAAAGTTAAACAAAGTATCTGAGCAAGCGGCTAGAATGATTGTTACTGTATGGGGTGTTGGCTATAAGTTCGAAGTAGTCAATGAATAATGTTTTGGCGTAGTGTTGTAGGGAAACTATGGTTCACTATTCTCCTGCTTGTCTCATTTGTGCTTTTTATCTTAACGGTATTGTTACTAGAGTTTTTTGAGAATTATCATATAAACGAAACAGAGGGGAATTTGACCAATCTCGCTTCGAATATGGCTCATTTTGTTGAAGATCAGGAACTAGAGATTGGTTTGCAGATTTCTTGGGAGCTACTAGACGATGTTACAGGGGCCATGGTGATTAAAAATGAGGATGAATCGTTCTATTCACCAGATATCCCAGAATCCTTAGAGCTGCCGGTAAGCTTCTTTCTAAAAGATACAGAGTTATCCAAAGTTTTGGAACAGCAGGAAATAGCAAAAAAAATTGTCGAGATTCCTTTTTCTGAAACACAAGGAGACTCAAGTATTTTAATTATTGGAGTACCGATTGCAAATCTAGACGGAGAAAACGGTGCCGTTTATATTTTTCAATCATTACAGGCTCTTCAAGAAACAACTGAATCAACAACGAAGTTTATCCTCTTAGCTGCTGGAATTGCGATTATCTTAACTACTATCTTTGCTTTCTTCTTATTAACTCGTATCACAGCCCCTCTACGAAAAATGAGGGAGGCTGTTGTAGAGGCGGCAAGAGGAAAGTTTGATACGAAGGTTCCTATTCTTACAAGGGATGAAATAGGAGAGCTAGCAACTGCTTTTAATCAGATGGGAAGGCAATTGAAGTTTAATATGAATGCCTTAAGTCAGGAAAAAGAACAATTATCCAGTATTTTAAGTAGTATGGCTGATGGAGTGATTACGTTTAATAGGGATGGAACAATATTAATCACAAACCCCCCTGCTGAACGCTTTTTACAGCATTGGTATTTTACACTAGAAGGAAAATCTGTTCAGGCAGAAGCGGTTCCGCAGGATGTCATGGAGCTTTTTCAATGGGCAGTAGACATGGAACAGGAACAAGTAGGGGAATTCTCCGTTCAAGGTCGTCATTGGGTGGTCATTGTTAGTCCACTATATAACAATACATTCATACGTGGTGCAGTGGCTGTCGTTCGAGATATGACGGAAGAGAGACAGCTTGACAAGCTTAGGAAAGATTTTATTGCGAATGTATCACACGAGCTGCGCACGCCTATTTCTATGCTTCAGGGATATAGTGAGGCGATTGTGGATGACATTGCAGAGACAACAGAGGAAAAGAAAGAGATGGCACGAGTGATTTACGATGAATCACTAAGAATGGGTCGTCTAGTGAACGAACTGTTAGATCTTGCCCGTATGGAGGCTGGACATATTCAACTAACCAATGATCTCGTTGAAATCGACTCATATATTCAAAGGATCATACGTAAGTTTCAAGGGCTTGCAAAAGAAAAGGGAATTCAGCTACTTTACGAGCAGGATTTAAAATACTCGACCATTATGTTTGATCCAGACCGTATTGAGCAGGTTCTTACCAATCTCATTGATAATGCGATTCGACATACACCAGAAGGCGGAACGGTTAAGTTAATCGCAAAGATCGATGATCAAAATTTCCATGTGGAAGTAAGTGATTCTGGTTCTGGAATTTCTGAAGAAGATCTCCCGTTTGTGTTCGAGCGTTTTTATAAAGCAGATAAAGCAAGAACAAGAGGGAGATCTGGTACCGGATTAGGATTGGCGATTGCACGGAATATTATTCAAGCCCACAAAGGCGATATTACGGTGCAAAGCAAATTAGACCATGGAACGACATTTAGCTTCCAAATTCCTCGAATAAGTGGATAATTTGCTAAAGAATGCCGAAAATTCTTGATTCACGGGAAACATGACGTATTGAATATTTGTGTATGATGGGAAGGATTTAAGTTAATAAATCCTTCCTTTTTATTTAGATAGATAATATATTTAAAGTGTAACTTTCTATACATAAAGAACGACTAATTAGATGAACGGGGAGGGGAACCCGGTGAACTCGATTTTTGACGAGTTGTACGATAAATATCATCAAGACGTATTTCAGTTTTTGTTTTATATGGTGAAGAATCGAGAGCAAGCTGAGGATCTTGCTCAAGAAGTATATATTAGAGTTCTGAAAGCGTATAAAAACTTTGAAGGGAAAAGTAGTGAGAAGACATGGCTTTTCTCCATTGCCAGAAATGTTGCGATCGATTCGTTCAGGAAGCAAAAAGGATGGAAACAAAGAATCATTGAGAAATTTGATTGGTCGACGCAGCAAGTGAAGGATATGCATCCTATTCCGGAAGAAATTGCGATGCAAAGGGAAGAATATCAATATATTTACCAATGCTTAGATCATTGTACAATTGATCAGCGTATCGTAATTATTATGAGGTATATTCAGGAGCTTTCAATCGCCGAAACCGCAGAAGCTTTAAACTGGACTGAAAGTAAAGTTAAAACAACTCAACACCGTGCGTTAAAGGTTCTTAAAAAGGAAATGCAACAACTATTAGAAAAGGAGGGGAATCGATGAAAAAGATAAGTGATGAACAACTAGAAGAATGGTTACGAGAAATGCCAAAGCTTAAAGATCATCGTGATCCTCATGACATATACGAAAATATTTCAAAAAAACTAGAAGAACGACCGAGGAAAACGTGGATTATTCCATCGTTTGCAACCGCAGCAGCTGTATTTTTAGTAGCCATTCTCTCCTTTAATTTGTTTGATGGAGCTAGCTTCAACCATTCAGCAGATAAAAACCTGCAAGAGGAAGCTGTAACTGAACAAAATACTTCGTTAAAAAAGGAAGAATCTACTTACGAAAATGAAGCAAGAATGGACGTTGGTAGCGAAGAAAACTCAACTGATATGAATGATAATACGTTTCAAGCGACCGAAGACCCAACAACTGCCGTTTATGCTGAGGATTTAGGAACAATGCAGATTTTTACGTTAGCTATTCCAGACAGCCAAGGTCAAAACATTATTCCTGTTAGCTTCTTGATTGAATCATCAGACCAAATTGATCAGCTGGCTCAATTAGAAGAGGTAATGGCAAGCATTGACGAACAAGAGTGGGGACTTAATAATTTTTATCCGTTAGAGGCAGACTTAGCGATAGATGTGAATAGTAGCACATTGAATGTCAATGTTGCGGCTGATCATCCGTATCAATATGGAACTGCTGGTATATTATTTTTTCAAGCCATTCAGCAATTACTACTCAACCTTAATTTAGAAAAAGCAGTTTTTACAACGAATGAAACAGAAAAAGGAATATCAACGGGTCACGATTTTATCACTGAAAAACCATTAGAAAAGATATCAAATCTCGCATTTTATTTATATTATCCAAATAATGAATCAACAAAACCATACCTTGTTCCATATACAGAATCTTATTCTACAATTGAAGAAGCCTTTGAAGCAATGAAAACGAATATAGATACCCATAACCTAAGAGCACCATTATTGGTCGATCAAATCAATTCAGTTGCTATAGATGAAACCAATAAAAGTGTAAACATTACGTTAAACAAAGGGATAAACATAGAGGATACACCTGAAACCTCACAATCAATTGAAGCCATTCTTTTAACAGCGAAGAGCTTTGGATATGAAAAAGTGAAATTTAGTAATGCACCGATTGATTATGTCGGAAGATTTTCATTACAAGAAGAAATCCAAGTACCAATCGCAGCAAACAAAAAATCTATCGACTAAAACAAAGGAGATCAGCACAAGTTGCTGATCTTTTTTCTATATTTCATGAATAAAAGAAAACACTTCGTCCAAATAATAACAAATGTGTTTTTATTAATCGCTCACTTTAATAGTGAGGATATATAAAAGGAGGCTGCTTCCTTAGTTGTACTTTTTAGATAGAGGTCTTTTTTTAGACATGCTGTCATAGAGTGAGAAAGGAGAGTACAATAACAAGGAGGAAAAAAATGCGAGACTACATAAAACGTTTTTTGATTGCGGGTTTAATGGCATTATGTGTCACATTGCTATTTCTCGGAGGAAAACACTCTCAAGCAAGTATGAATATTAGCCAGGAAACCGCTGACTGGATTTGGCCGGCTGATGGAATGATCACCGATACATACGGAACAAGAAGAGGAAGCCACAAAGGGATCGACATAGCATCTTCACTAGGAACACCCATCTACTCCGTTGATGGCGGAGTTGTAACTAAATCTTACTATTCGGGTTCATATGGACATGTTATATTCGTTAAACATCAAAATAATATTGAAACGGTTTATGCTCATTTAAAAGCAAGATTTGTGAATGCTGGAGATACGGTAACAGCAGGTCAACAGCTTGGTGAAATGGGAAGCACCGGTGACTCGTCTGGAGTTCACTTGCACTTTGAAGTTCATCTAAACGAATGGACTGTTGATAAAAGAAATGCTGTTAATCCAGTGTTAGCTTTAGGTGATGTAAAAGTGGGACAAGAAGTAGCGGTACAAAAAAGGGAGGAAGACTCTAGCGTACTAGAGACAGTTGCCAAAACGAGATTATATGAAGGACATGGAAAAACTTATAATGAAAATGATGAGCAGGAAAGCGTCGTATTATCCGCGGAAAAAGTTGAATCAACCATTTCACATACCGTACAAACCGGAGAAACTCTTTCGTCAATAGCTCAAAAATACAAAATAAATGTAAATGCCATTAAGTCTGCCAATCATCTTACTAGCGATACGATTGTTGTCAATCAAACGCTAACAATCGACGAATCATATACAAATAAATATGTTGTCCAAGAAGGCGATACACTTGAAGACATTGCTCATAAAACAGGTAAGTCTGTTGAGCAGCTAAAACAGGTGAATCAGTTACAAAATGATATTATAGTACCAAGACAAATATTGCAAATAGAATAATATGAATTGTCATTGCGACAGTCTCTGAATCGGTATATAATAGAAAGAAAATTCTAAAAGAGGCTGGTTGGATGTTAACAGATTATCATAATCATTTGGAAACAGGGACATTAACGTTAGATTATTTAAAGAAATTTACGGATGAGGCAAAGGCGAAGGGAATCGGGCAATTTGGTATTTCTGAGCATGCTTATCATTTCTATCAAACAGCAGATATTCTTCAAAATCCATGGGTAAATGAACGTAGATACTATGATATGAAAGACTATGTGAATTTATTTCATGAGGCATGGAGTCATGAAATTGATGTAAAAATGTCGATTGAAATGGACTACACTCCTGGAAAACATGCGGAGATGGAAGCTTTTATTAAAAGTTATGATTTCGATTATGTAATTGGTTCGATTCATTGGGTAGATGACTTTGGAATTGATTTAAAGGAATATATTCATGAATGGGAAAAGCGTGATCTGCATGAAGTCTATCGAAATTATTTTCAACAGGTCGTAACATTAGCAGAGTCAAATTTATTTGATATTGTTGGTCATTTGGATTTGGTAAAAATCTTTAAATACATACCGAAGGAAGAAGAGTTTTTACTAGAGCAATATGATAAGGCTACAACAGCACTAGCGAACTCAAAAACATGTGTAGAAATTAGCACAGCGGGTTTACGTAAGCCCATTGGTGAATTGTATCCTGACAAACGATTATTGCAGATGTGTTACGATAAAAAGATACCAATCGTATTGTCATCTGATGCCCATTTTCCAGAGCATGTAGGTGCTGATTATGATAAGGCGCTGGTGCTTGCAAAAGAGGTAGGATATAAAGAAATTATGACGTTCTCAAAAGGAGAGCGTAAAATACATTCACTAGGATAAGAAAAAGATCGGAGGAAATAACCTCCGATCTTTTTTATAGATTGATTCGATTAATCGACACGATATCTTCAACCGCTGCTAGAGTTGCTATCTGTTGATCGTCTAATGGCTTATCAAATGATAGAACCATGATCGCTTCTCCACCGGCTTGCTTTCTTCCCACTTGCATGGTTGCAATATTTACCTCTTGATCACCTAGGATTTTACCAACTCTACCAACGACACCTGGGCGGTCCATGTGCTGAATATAAAGCATATTTCCTTCAGGTAGGAAGTCGATAACAAAGTCATTTAAGTACACAATTCTTGGTCCATAATGGTCAATAAAGGTACCTCTTACAGTAAACTGATGGTTTTCTGCCTTAGCTGTGACAGTGATGCTATTTGCATAACCAAAAGTATTCGTTGATATTTTCTCACCAACGGTAATTCCTCTTTCTTTGGCAGCTAGTAAGGCATTTACTTCATTGACGTTCACGTCTATTCTATTTTTAAAGAATCCAGAAAGGACAGCTTTTGTTAAGTAAGATGTTTCAAGATCTGTTACTGTGCCAGAGTAAGTAATAGAGATTTCATTTACTCCCTGTTTCATGCACTGTGATAAAATAGTTCCGATTTGCTTAGATAACTGATGGAATGGTTTGATCTTTTCAAAAATATCTTTAGACATTGCTGGTAGGTTAATAGAGTTTAACACCGGTTTGCCTTCGAAATACATACGAACTTCTTTTGCCACCTGTGTAGCAACATTAAGCTGAGCTTCCTTTGTAGACGCACCTAAATGCGGTGTGACGATTACATTATCAAACTTAAATAACGGATGTTCTCCAGGTGGTTCTACTTCAAATACATCGATAGCAGCTCCGGCTACATGACCATTGCCAACGAATTTGGCTAAAGCTTGTTCATCGATAATTCCCCCACGTGCACAGTTAAGGAAGTATACACCTTTTTTCGTTTTACTTAATGTTTCTTCGTTAATTAGTCCTTTAGTTTCTGGGGTTAATGGAGTGTGAACAGTAATAATATCTGCCTCTGCCAATACTTCTTCCAAATTACCATGAGAAACACCTAGCTTTATTGCGCGCTCTTTGGTTAAGAAAGGATCGTATACTTTTACATTCATGCCGAACACTTTTGCTCTTTTAGCTAATTCAGAACCAATACGACCCATACCAACGATACCAAGAGTCTTTCCATAAAGTTCAGTTCCGATAAATGCATTTCGTTTCCACTCAAGATTTTTAACCGACTGATGGGCTTGTGGGATATTTCTCATTAAGGATGCCATCATGGCAAACGTATGCTCAGCTGTAGAAATCGTATTTCCATCTGGAGCATTGACGACAATGATTCCTCGTTTCGTAGCCGCATTCACGTCGATGTTGTCGACACCAACACCAGCACGTGCAATAATCTTTAATTGAGGCATTTTTCCAAGCAGTTCTTCTGTAACAGTTGTAGCACTTCGAACTAGAAGCGCATCAATTTTTTCTAAAGCTACTTCTGGATCATTAATTTTTTTCTGAATTAAAGTCCCTTCATTAAAATCTAATAAGGGAGAAAGTCCTTCCTCATTTATTGCGTCGGCTACTAAAATTTGAAACATTCAAAACACCTACCCAATTATCAATTTTCTGATTATTTTACAAAACGAACATTTATCTGTCAATGGACTAAAACGTTCAGATCGCACAATGTAAACGCTTTAATGCTTTAAAGTCACGATTTTGTTATATTTTTTAACAAAAAGCGCAAACTTTCAAAGTTTGCGCTAATCATACTACATTTTTGAATTGAATAGATCTGTAAGGACTGGTACGATTTGTTTTTTACGTGAAACAACACCTTTTAACACGGCTTTGTTATTTTCCAATGTTACACCGTAAGCTTCTTCAACAGCTGATCGTGCATTTCCTAATGCAAGAGCTGTTGAATCATTTGTTAGGATGTCTGTTACAACAAATAAGAACAGGTCTAGACCTTTTTCTGAAATGATGTTTGATAATGTTTCTTCTAGTTCAGCTTGTCTTGAATATACATCGTTAATATCTACTGCATTCACTTGAGCAATTTCTACTTTACTAGCTCCCATTTGGAATTCTTTTGCATCAAGGGATACAAGCTGCTGAATGGATTTGTCGCTTAAATCTGCGCCAGCCTTAAGCATGTCCAATCCATAGCTTTCTGCATCTACACCAGCAATTTCAGCTAATTCTTTTGCAGCTGCAACATCCTCAGCCGTACATGTAGGGGACTTGAATAATAATGAATCAGAGATAATTGCAGAAAGCATGAGACCAGCAATCTCTGGGCGAATTTGAACATTATTTTCTTTGTAAAGCTTGTTTAGAATAGTTGCCGTACAACCAACAGGCTCACAGCGGTAATATAGAGGATCACTCGTTTCGAAATTTGCAATACGGTGATGGTCAATTACTTCTAGAACACGAACTTGATCAATATCACTTACACTTTGTTGTCTTTCGTTGTGGTCAACTAAGATAACACTGTTAACTTCACTAGCCACTGTTTCAACTAGTCTAGGAGCTTCTGCTTTGAACGTATCAAGAGCAAATTGTGTTTCACCACTTACTTCCCCTAATCGAACCGCTTCCACATCCATACCAAGAGCTTTTTTTAATTCAGCATAAGCGATAGCTGAACAAATTGTGTCAGTATCAGGATTTTTATGACCAAAAATAAGAACTTTTTCCATGATTATCTCCTTTTAAATTAATCAATATCGTATGTACATATACTTTAATAATTTAACACAAATACAAAAGAAGGACAAAAAATAATTCATTCAGAATGCAAACTTCTTCACAAAAAATACGAACTAAGCTATAATTATGTGGAAAATATAATATTGGTCTATCTTCGGGGCAGGGTGTAATTCCCGACCGGCGGTAATGAGTGTAACACTCTAAGCCCGCGAGCCTGATTTTTGGGCAGGATTTGGTGCGATTCCAAAGCCGACAGTATAGTCTGGATGGGAGAAGATGGAGGTTCTGCAGACGTTCAAAAATGAAAGTTTCGAACGTTTATTAAGCGTGACTTCTAAATAATCTCCCTCAAGCGACTCGCTTGGGGGTTATTTGTTAATGAGGTACGTGATGCTGAATCTTTCTTCTTTAGGTGAGATGGATCCTAAAAAAGGAGAGAGGGAAATGAAAAGTTTAAACGTAAGAACACTTGTATTGATTGGAATGTTAAGTAGCATCTCGTATATATTAATGCTTCTTAATTTTCCACTTCCACCTTTTCCACAGTTTTTAATGGTGGATTTTAGTGATGTGCCAGCTTTGATTGGTGCTCTAATACTCGGACCAGTAGCTGGAATATTAATTGAACTTCTAAAAAATGTACTTGATTACTTTTTAACAGGAAGTGCAACTGGAGTTCCTGTAGGCCATATTGCAAATTTTGTTGCGGGTATCCTGTTTATTTTGCCAACATACTACATTTATCAAAAGATGAAATCTTCAAAAGGTATGACATTTGGCTTAGTAGTAGGTACAATATCTATGGCAGTTCTAATGAGTGTGCTTAACTATTACATTATTTTGCCTGCTTATACATTCTTTTTAAATACTCCTGCTATGTCAGGAGAAGAAACAAGGCAAATGATTGTTACGGCTATACTTCCTTTTAACTTAGTTAAGGGGATTTTAATATCAGTTATTTTTATGCTTTTGTTTGCAAGAATGGGAACATGGATGAACAAACAAAAAGTTCAAAACAAAGCAGCATAGAAATAGAAAAGCAACGGCATAGCCGTTGCTTTTTCTTATTTACTATTCGAATTTAAGTGCGTCTCCATCAAATGCTTCATCAGCCACTTTAATAGAATCTGTTGGGCAACCTTCGAACGCATCCATCATATCGTCTAATAGTACGTCTGGAATTTCAACGATACCTTGGTTATCGTCTAGAGTAACGAATGCAATGCCTTCATCATCGTAATCGTAAATGTCAGGTGCAGCAGCTCCGCAAGCACCACATGCAATGCAAGTTTCTTTGTCTACAATTGTATATTTTGCCATGTAAAATACCTCCCAAAAAATTAAACAAGTATTCTTTATCATTCCCAAAATACATTAGAAATGCATCCCTCATATCTTATTGTAAAACTGAATGGTCAACATTTCAATAGAAAAAGTATTGAGAATGCTTATCATATTAGTGTTTGACCATTAATGGCATTTTTTATTCATTAAATGCGACTCATTTCATGCTACAATAATAGACATAAAAATACAAAAAAAGCTACGTATCGAAGGTGAGGTAAATTGATAAATATTCTTGAACAGGTCGTTCTATATTGTTTATCAAAACTAGGTAAAGAACGAAGCAGCTCAAGTGTGTTTCACTTATTAAATGGTAAAAAATCATCTCAAACCATACAGGACTCACATCTTTTTCAAGTAGATTCCTTTTTTCATACAGCGCATCATTTAACAAGAGAGCAATATGAGAGCATTATAAGCAAACTAATAAAACATGAATTTATGTATTTTTCTAGCAATCAGCAGATTGTCATTAGCGAAAGTGGACAAGTTTTAATCAATGAATTGTATTCAATGTACCCATTCTTAAAAAACTTGCAAGGAGGGAAATATCACAATTGTATACAATTCTGGGAAAGATTATCTTTACTTATTCAAGTATGCTCTAATCAAGTAAATAAACAAATAAGCTATATACCTGTTCAGAAAAATAAAGATACTCAAAATTGGATTAAGCATTTGTTCTCAACATCGAAAGGAAACAGCAAAGACTTTCCTCATATGTTACTCAGTGAATTACAGGTATTGTTGGAGTCTTCAGAATTGGAGGTTGACCCAAGCGTATTAGTTGCAAGATTTTCGGGCTTTCAGTCGATTGGATTAACGGAAATGCAAACGATTGAAATGCTTGGTATTGAAGAGAACAGCTACCGATTTCAATTTCAAGCCTTGCTTCATTATTTAATGAGTTCGATTGAGCAAAACCCTTCATCCTATCCGTTATTAGCTAGAATGGCAGTTACAGATGAGCTTCAGCAACTAACATCTTCAGCCAAAAAAACATTCGATTTAATAAAGAAAGGAAAAGGGATTGTAGAAATCGGCCGAATAAGAAGACTAAAAGAAAGTACGATTCAAGATCATATAGTTGAGATTGCCCTTTTCGTTAACGGGTTTAATATTGACCGATTTGTTGAAGAGCCACTTCAGGAAAGAATTAAAGAGGCGATTCAAAAAGCATCATCAAAGCAGTTGAGGAAAATACGAGAAATAATAGATGTAGATTATTTTCAAATTCGATTAGTGATTGCGAAATTTGGTGACCTATTATGATGCTAGAGTATGAATTAAAAACACATTTTGGATATGATCAATTCAAAATGGGCCAAAAAGAGATTATTGAAGCGTTATTACAAGGAAAGAATGTCCTTGCAATGCTCCCAACCGGAACTGGTAAGTCACTTTGTTATCAACTACCAGCTTATATTATGGAAGGTGTAGTGGTAGTGGTTACCCCATTGCTTTCATTGATGCAGGACCAAGTTGAACAAATGATGGCACGAGGTGAAAAACGAGTAGTAGCGATCAATTCTTTTCTAGAACGTGAGGAGAGAGGCAATGTTTTTGGTCGTTTGCATACGTATAAGTTTATTTATATCTCACCTGAAATGCTAATGAATGAGTTTGTTGTTTCACAGCTAAATAAGTTACTAATAAGCCTATTTGTGGTAGATGAGGCACATTGTATTTCGCAGTGGGGTTATGATTTTAGACCTGATTATTTAAAGTTAGGTGACATTCGTGAAATTCTTGGAAGTCCTCGAACGATTGCTTTGACTGCCACAGCAGATCAGGAGGTTCGGTCCGATATTGTCCGAACGTTAAAGCTAGATAAGTGGGAGGAATTTGTGTCCTCCGTTGATCGTCCCAACATTAAAATGGTCGTAGACTATGTCCATGATGCTAGGGAAAAGCTTGATAAGCTATTAGAGTGGGTATCTTTTTTACAAGGTCCAGGGATAATCTATTTTTCTAGTAAAAAATTAGCCGAAGAAGTAGCCGTTATGCTACGAGACAGTGGAGTTCCAAGAGCAATGGCGTACCACGGTGGGCTTGACCAGGAAAGTAGAATACTTATTCAGCAGCAATTTATTAAAGGGCAGCTTGATGTGATATGTGCAACTAGCGCTTTTGGAATGGGAATCAATAAAGAAAATGTGCGGTTTGTGATCCATTTCCATATGCCCTTACAGCTAGAATCTTACTTACAGGAGATCGGCAGAGCGGGAAGGGATGGAGAGAATAGTATATCCATTCTTTTGTATTCTCCTCATGATGAGCAACTTCCATACCAGCTAGCAGAAGGAGAACTTCCTACAGAATATCAAATTCGTTGGCTGTTTCAACATTTTGGAGACCAACTGCTTTATGAGTGGGAAGAAATGCAGGAAACCATTCAACAGATTGGGGGATTTACGGATAATTCCTGGAGATTAACAAAGGATTTTCTCCGTAGTCTAACTAACACGATGGATTTAAAGATAGCGGAAGAACGGTTTATAGAATATGTTGATAATAGAAAAAAGCATAAAAGGAAAAAGATATTGGACATGTTGAATTGGATTCAGTCGAAGGAGTGTAAACGCAAGGGAGTTCTTTCTTATTTTGGAGAAGTTACTCACGGCACCATTGACGATTGTTGTTCTGTGTGTGGAATTGTTTACGATCGATACAAAACCAAGTGTTCAGAAGTAGTAGAGTATTCGCCTTTTCAGTGGAAGGATTATTTGAGGGGCTTGCTTACGAAGAGTGTGACTAGTTATGAAAAATAAATATGAAGAATTGATTGACGAATTATCAGATAAGGAATTGTTAAAACATCTATACATGACACAAGTCATACTCGTGGTCCTTTCCGTAGTTATAGGGTATTTTTTATTTGACAGTCTGAAGTCCTTTCTCGAACTCTTTGACTGGAAAGACCCTTTTATCTGGTGGGTAGGAGTTCCTGCAGGATTACTTATCGTTTGTATTGATGCAACGTTTATGAAATTTCTGCCCTCCTCTTATTATGATGATGGAGGGTTAAATGAGAAATTATTTTCAAACAGAAAAGGGTGGGAGATTCTCTTTATTGCAGCAATTGTTGCGACTAGTGAAGAGATTTTATTTCGAGGGGTCATA
The DNA here is from genome assembly GCF_036676585.1 of Robertmurraya sp. NCBI lineage: Bacteria > Bacillati > Bacillota > Bacilli > Caryophanales > Bacillaceae > Robertmurraya > Robertmurraya sp. The sequence goes on along the minus strand of NZ_JAKFCQ010000050.1, from coordinate 14,540 downwards.
CAAACTCATTTTGGACTAATTGTATCTAGCATTATTTTTGCTGTAATACATTATCGCTATCTATTTAATTGGTTTCTCTTTTTAAATATCACTCTGCTCAGTTTCTTTATTGGAGTTATATACGAGTGGACAGGAAATCTCCTAGTGACTATTGCGATGCATTTTGTCATTGATGCGTTATTGGGATTTATTATCAAAAGAAAAGAGAGGATAAGAGAGGAACGTGAAAGAAATGAATAAAGAAGAGCCTATTAGAGATCAAGCAGAAAAACTTCGTAAAAGGATGAAGGATGTTGATCTAAAAGTAGATTCGACACAAGACGGAAAGACTACCCTTTCAAATGAAAAGCTTCCACCACGGAGTAGAGTTCATAAACAAAAACAATTGAAAAAAAAGACAAAAATAAAAGTGAAGTATCCTCTTATTCGCTTGCTAGGTATGTTTTTTATCTTACTACCAATCGTGATTTTTAGTATTTATACGTATAATGACTCACAAAAATCATCTATTAGTACGACGGTTGAAGAAAGTAAGGGTGCAGAAGCTGTTTATTATACGGATACAGAAGAGGAGATAGCGGAAGAGGAGGAAGAAAAAACGGTAACAGAAGAAGCCGTGACTGAAGAGAATGTGGAAGCAGAAGCAGGTACAGTTGAAGAATCTGCCAATGCGGAGCAGGCCAATAGTAGCGAAACTGCTCAAGAAACAACAACTACACCTGAAAGCACAACTAACTCAAACACAAAAGCAGAGCCGGTAGATCAATCCGTTGTTTACCATAAAGTTCAGCCAGGAGAAACCGTATTTAGACTGGCTATGAAGTATTATAAATCACAGTCTGGTATTGATATTATTAAGAAAGCAAATTCATTATCATCAAACGAAATAACAGTAGGACAAACATTAACCATACCGCTAAGTAAGTAATTGGGCTGGGCCATATAAATGGCTGAGCTCTTTTTTTTGAATCATCATAAAACGTCGGACAAGTTCATATTTATTTGATAGGGGAGGGTAGAATAATGGAATCTGAAATTTTATTATTGGACGATCGAACGGATCAGGCTACTAGGCAAATGTTACAGAAAGTGGTAGATAAAAAAAAGAAGTTTGATAAATTAAAGCTTCGTCATTTATTTGTGATGTGGACGACCATTTTTCTCTGTTTTATTTATTTTTACTATCTTTATAAAGTAGTATTAACTCCTTACTCGTATTCTTTTGCAGCCATGTTTTCAGTATTTGTTGATCAATCAAGTAATCTCTACATGTTAGTCATCATTGTTGGATTATATGGACTAATGAATCTACTTCGAGAAAAGCGTGAGAAATCCGAAAAGGAGTATCATGCACTTCGATGTGAAATCATTGATAAAAGTAAGGACCTTTGGAAAAAAGAAGATGAGTGGAAAAACCGTCACAAAGTATTTGAAATGATGAAGAAAAATTTTGACATAAACCTTTATCATGAAAGTAAGTAGGGCTTGCCGAAAAAGGATTCTTTACCCCTATTGTCGAATAGAATATGGAAGACATTTACTCTTTCCTGAGGTGATTGACATGTTCGTAAAAAGTATTATGATACCAAAGCATCATTGTCATGTTGTTTCTCATCAAGACTCTCTGCTGAGTGCGCTTAATAAGCTAGAGGAAGAACAAATTGATGGGTTGCCCGTGTTAGATGGACAAACTTATGTAGGAACGGTTACAAGATACAGTATTTATGAAAATTATTTTAAAAGCCTGCAAACAAAAGATGAGTATTTAACAAAAACAACCGTCTCACAAATTGCAACACATCAAGACCGCTTTTTGGAAGGAAATGAAATCTTCGAGAATTTATTGTTAGATTTGAAGGATTACCCTTTATTGTCGGTAGTTGATGATAATCGAAAATTCTTAGGGGTTGTCACACGCTCCGATTGTTTGGAGCAATTCGGTTCTGCATTTGGTGTACATCGCAAAGGAATCCGTATTGCATTTACCTCTGTAGAGACAGAGGGCAGGATTGCAAAACTAGCAGAAATTGCTCATCAATTCCATGAACAAATTATTTCATTAGTAACTTTTGATGAAACGGATAAATTGGTTCGAAGAATTGTTTTGAAAATTGAAAAGAACAATAATGTTGATAAGTTTGTTAAAAAGCTAGAGGATTTTGGTTTTCGTATTCTAAACATACATGAAGATTAATTGTAAGATAAATGTGTAACAAGATTGATTCCTCTCATACATTGTTTATGGGAGGGATTTTTGTGTATGTGAAGAAACTCATGAAACTTTTGTTAGGATATATATGTGGATTATTATTTATAGTATGGATACCTATCCATTTTCCAAATAACTTATCAGATATTATTGTAGAGGTTGTATTGAGTCCTGTTCCTTTTATTGCTTCTATTTTAGCGTTTTTTATTGGGTTTTTAATAAATGCTGCCTTAATTAAGAACGGTATTGAAATGATGGTGGTTAGCAATGGGCGGGGGAAGTTGTTTAAGCTTGAATGTCTTTTGCTATTTTTTGTATGTTTAAGTTTTTATTTCCTATCAATGGTCTCTCTATGGCCAGCGGTTGCTTTTTTTTGTTTCTCATTGCTTTATGGTATGATTTCATTAGATTACGAGCTTCTTCGTGAAAGTAAAGAATAATATAAAGTGGAGGATATATGGAGTTCTTATTTTATGCGTTAGTTTTAGTAGGAGTCTCGCTCCTTATTTTTATGTACAAAGAGGCATTTAGAAATAAAGTTCAAACCCATCATTTTACTTTTTCAGAGTTTCCTAAGAGCTTTGGTGAACTAAAGCTTTTTTTTATATCCGATATTCATAAGCGCCCTATCTCTGACAAAATAATACAGGATGTGAAAGCAAAAGGACAGGTAGACCTAGTAATCATTGGTGGTGACCTTCTTGAAAAAGGAGTCGATTTTCAACAGGTAAGACAAAATCTTACCCTTCTCAAACAGTTGGGACCATTGTATTTTGTTTGGGGAAATAATGATTACGAGGTTGACTATCATGAGCTAGATGCTTTGCTTCTTGATAACGGAGTGAAGATATTAGATAATACAGCGGTTTCCTTTGAATCAGAAGCAGGGGAAGTGATGGTCCTTCTTGGAGTTGATGACCTTCAATTAAAGAGAGATCGGTTGGACTTAGCACTTCAGGATGCCCAAGAGGAGGGTTTTCGTATACTCGTCAGCCATAATCCGAGAATTACGGAAAAAGTACAGGTACAAGACCGGATTTCGTTAGTGTTGAGTGGACATACTCATGGAGGTCAAATTAGAATATTTGGGTTCGGACCGTATGAGTTAGGGGGATACCACCAATTAAAAAATACCTCTCTTCTTGTAAGTAATGGCTATGGAACGACAGCTGTGCCACTAAGGCTAGGAGCAAGAGCTGAAACGCATTTCATTTCTATCTCCAATAAAGATCAAGAGTAAGTGTCAGCCTATACAAAGTTTACACATTTTTTATATGAACTGTATAATGTGAGTATGTTACGAGTTATACGGAGGAAAGACAATGGCGACAGAAGAAGGAAAATATAATATAAAAGCGGTCTCGAAAATGTTAGGAATTCAAGCAGGAACGCTACGTGCTTGGGAAAGGCGCTATCAGATGGTAGCGCCAAAAAGAAACGAATCGGGACATCGTCTTTACACGGAAGAACATGTAAGAATATTAAGATGGCTTCAAGACAAAGTGAATAAAGGCTTTACCATTAGTCAAGCTGTTACTTTACTTGAAAACAATGAGATTGAAGAAAAAGAAGGTCTTCTACATGTTCAAACAGGTGGAGACCAATCAAGTGCCATGGCGGACATGTTACTTCAATCACTACTTGCTTTTGACGAAAAAACTGCACATGATATCATTAATCAAGCATTTAGTTTGTTTACAGTAGATAAGGTAATGGTAGATATTTTGGGCACATTGCTAGTGAAAATTGGTGATTTATGGGAAAATTCTAAGATCACTACCGCACATGAACACTTTGCCTCATCTATTCTCCGATCAAGAATTGGTATGATTTTGCACTCCTTTCCGCATAATCCGATGATGCCAAAGGCCATTGCAGTTTGTGGACCAGGCGAGTGGCATGAACTCGGCCTACTCATCTTTACGTTATTTTTAAGACGTAAAGGATTTGAGGTCATTTATTTGGGAGCAAGTATAGCTGAAAAAGATATCGATGAGGTTATTAAGATTGTAAAGCCAAAATTTATCTTCTTTTCCTGTACAATGAAGGAAAATGTTAGCGGAACACTACAACTCACAGACAAATTGGTAAAGAACTACGAAGACATACATATTGGATTAGGTGGGTTTGCATTTGATACCATTTCTGAAAAAGAAAAGGTCAATTATCATGACCACATTATAGGTACCTCACGTAATGAGTGGGAAAGTTGGTTAAAAACCAGAATGTAAGAAGGAATATCGATTAGACAATTCACCTTCCTGCAAGAATTTCATACACTAAACAAACAGTTGTTCACAGCAGGGGGCTTTATAATGCGCTTAGAACGATTAACCTACAATAAAATTAAAATTTTTTTAACTACGGATGATTTATCTGAAAGAGGATTAACAAAAGAGGATATATGGAAAGATTCTTTAAAGTGGCATCAATTGTTCCATGAGATGCTTGAAGAAGCAAGTGAACAATTTGATGTGGATATACAAGGAACGGTTGCAGTAGAAATCTTCACGATGCATACTCAGGGTATGGTCATGGTTGTCACGATGGATGAGGAAGAAGAAGATAGCTCCTTAATGGATTCTTTTTATGATTTACAGGTAAGTGTAAAGGAAAAGCAAGACCTCATTTATGAATTTACCAATTTTGAGTATGTGATTCAAGTGTCCCATCAGCTTAAGGTACTCGGCTTTACTGGGGGAAGCTTATATGTAATGGATGACAAGTATTATTTTTGTATAGAAAATGTAGAGGACTGTAACTTAATGTTAGTGGCAGTTGTTCTATCTGAATACTCAAACCCTACTCTTGAAAGTATTCATCGCATAAAGGAGTATGGGAAAACAGTGATTGATCAAGAAGCGGTTGAGACAATTGTCCATTACTTTAAGTAGTGGGTTGTCTCTACCGTTTTTTTCTAAAAGAATATCTTGAGGCGAAAAACAGACACTAGTAAATAGTATTTAAATAGAAGGTGAGACGCCCCATTTAAGGCTTATAAGGTATGGGGAAAATGCAGAAAATTCCCTAAATAACAACAATGGTAGCGTTTACAAAAAATATCGTAAAAATGTCAAAAAATTTTCATTTATTATTGCATAAATTACCTAAAAGTGTATACTATGTCATGAATGGGACAACATTGTTAGTGATTTTAGGAGGGTAAAATAGTGGCCGAAAAAGGGACTACAAACATAAACCATGAAGAAAAGCTTGATGTGCTAAGATCGACTCAAACCGTTATTCACAGTGCATTAGAAAAGCTTGGCTACCCTGAAGAAGTATATGAACTATTAAAAGAACCAATGAGAATGTTAACAGTAAAAATCCCAGTAAGGATGGACGATGGGTCAGTAAAGATATTTACAGGGTATCGTGCACAACACAATGATGCTGTTGGACCTACAAAAGGAGGAATTCGTTTCCATCCTGGTGTAACAGAAAAGGAAGTAAAGGCACTTTCTATTTGGATGAGCTTAAAATGTGGAATCGTTGACTTACCATATGGCGGAGGTAAGGGGGGCATTGTGTGTGACCCTCGTGATATGTCATTTCGTGAACTTGAACGCTTAAGTCGTGGCTACGTTAGAGCAATAAGTCAAATTGTTGGACCAACCAAAGATATTCCGGCACCAGATGTGTTTACAAATTCACAAATTATGGCTTGGATGATGGATGAGTATAGCCGAATAGATGAATTTAATTCTCCAGGATTTATTACTGGAAAACCACTAGTACTAGGTGGTTCACATGGTAGGGAATCGGCAACAGCAAAAGGGGTAACAATTTGTATAAGAGAAGCAGCTGCAAAGAAGGGTATTAATATTGAAGGTGCACGCGTGGTTGTCCAGGGGTTTGGAAACGCAGGCAGCTATCTTTCAAAGTTTATGCATGATGCAGGTGCAAAAGTAGTGGGTATCTCTGATGCTTATGGAGCGTTACATGATCCAAATGGATTGGATATAGATTATTTATTAGATAGACGTGATAGTTTTGGAACGGTTACGAAGTTATTTAATAATACGATCACTAATAAAGAATTACTTGAATTAGACTGCGACATCTTGGTTCCTGCAGCAATTGAAAATCAAATCACAGAAGAAAACGCCCATAATATTCGCGCGAAGATTGTTGTCGAAGCAGCAAATGGTCCAACTACACTCGAAGCAACTAAGATCTTAACAGACCGAGGGATTTTACTTGTACCTGATGTGCTTGCCTCTGCAGGTGGAGTTACCGTTTCTTACTTTGAATGGGTCCAAAATAATCAAGGCTATTACTGGACGGAAGAAGAAGTGGAAGAAAAATTAGAAAAGGTTATGTGTAAATCCTTTAATAATATATATGATACTGCACAAACAAGACGCGTAGATATGCGCTTAGCAGCATATATGGTTGGTGTAAGGAAAATGGCCGAAGCATCAAGATTTAGAGGTTGGATTTAATGATTTATATTTGAAAAGCAACAAAAAATCTCCTATCATAAAATGATGGAGATTTTTTGTTTAGGAGAGAGAGCGATGCAAATAGAAGATGTAATTATAATTGGTGGAGGACCGTGTGGGCTGTCAGCGGCAATCGCATTGAAAAAAATTGGGAAGAATCCGCTTATTATTGAAAAAGGAAATATAGTGAATGCGATTTATCATTATCCTACACACCAAACATTTTTTAGTACGAGTGAGAAATTAGAAATTGGTGAAGTTCCTTTTTTAACAGAAGAATACAAACCAAGGAGAAATCAAGCATTGGTTTATTACCGGGAAGTAGTAAAAAGGAAAGGTTTACGGGTTCATCCTTTTGAAAAAGTAACAAATGTGAAAAAAGAAGCTAATGAGTTTATCGTTCGCACGGATAAAACGGATTATGCTGCAAAGTATGTGATTGTAGCAACCGGTTATTATGATCATCCAAATTTGATGGGGATTCCAGGTGAGGATTTACCAAAGGTTTCTCATTATTTCAAGGAAGCCCATCCTTATTTTGATCAGGATATTGTTGTCGTAGGAGGGAAGAACTCAAGCGTTGACGCTACGATTGAGCTTGTAAAAGCAGGTGCAAGAGTAACCGTCATTTATCGTGGAAAAGAATATTCTCCTTCTATTAAACCATGGATTCTTCCTGAATTTGATTCGCTCGTTCGAAATGGTGTCGTAAAGATGGAATTTGAAGCAGATTTAAAGGAAATTGAATGTGATAAAGTAACATATCTCAAACATAGCAAAGAGTACAGCATAAAAAACGACTTTGTTTTTGCGATGACGGGTTATCATCCGGATCATAGCTTCCTTGGTCAAATGGGTATAGAAATTGATAGAGACACTGGAAGACCAAGGTATGATGGAGAAACGATGGAAAGCAATATTGACGGCATTTATATTGCAGGTGTATTGGCGGCTGGAAACAATGCGAATGAAATTTTTATTGAAAATGGCCGCTTCCATGGAGAGCAAATAGCTCAATCAATAGCTAATAAAGAATCGTAAGAAATACCGGGCGAATGTTTGCCCGGTATTTTTATTGAAACATGTGATTCAGTTTTTTTATATCGGTAGTTGATTCTAGAGTAATCATCAACTTAATTCTAGCCTTCTGCCCATTTAGACCTTTAGAGAAAATGACACCTAAATCCTTAAACTGCTTCCCGCCGCCTTCGTAGCTATAGACATCTTCTGCGAGGCCATTAAAGCATCTTGATACAAATACAACCGGTATTTTGTTTTCGAGCAAAAGCTTAATACCATGAATAGTTGCTGGAGGGAGATTTCCTTGTCCTAACGCCTCAATGACAACACCGTCAAAATGTAAATCGTTTATCGCATAAAGGAGGGAAGAATCCATTCCGGCATGAGCTTTAATTAGTACCACACGTTTAGAAATGTTCTCCACCTGATACATTTCTCTTTTCTTTGGTGAGTGGTGAAAGAAAACTCCTCTTTTTGTCACAGTCCCAATCGGTCCATACTGTGGGCTTTGAAAGGTAGATACATTGCTTGTATGAGTCTTCGTTACATTTACTGCCGTGTGTATTTCGTCGTTTAACACAACTAGAACTCCATTTCCAACCGCTTCCTCACTATTTGCTACTTTTAAAGCGGAAAGTAAATTATATAGACCGTCTGAACCAATTTCGTTACTTGACCTCATGGCCCCTGTCAAAACAATCGGTATGCTTGTCCGAATCGTTAAATCTAAAAAATAGGCAGTTTCCTCTAATGTATCAGTGCCGTGTGTAATCACGACTCCGTTAATTTTATCTTCCTTTATATAAGATTCAATAATTGTTTTCAATTGCAGCATTTCTTTTGCCGTAATATGGGGTGAGGGCAGTTGGAAAGGCTCCTCAATGATTAAATTAGCAACGGACAAAAGCTCCCTTGTTTTATCGACAATTGGATTTTTTTCGCCCGGTTTTACAGCTCCTGTTTCCGTATCCTCACTCATTGCTATCGTCCCGCCTGTGTGGATAACAAGTAGATTTTTCATAAGAACCTCCTGTTAGTTCATCCTGTTAGAATCATACCTATACGAAAGCCACTTCGTCTACATGAAACGTCAAAAATATAGATTTTCTTTCTTAAGAACTCATGATACGATGGAAGAAACGAATGGAAAAGAGGATAGCAAATGCTAGGGATTTTTTCTGCTGGGATAGCTCCTGGCTTAGCTCTTCTTAGTTATTTCTACTTAAGGGATGAGTACGGGTCAGAACCAATCTCAGTGGTATTACGTACGTTTATATACGGTGCACTACTTGTATTTCCAATTATGTTTATTCAATATGTTATTGATGTAGAGCATTTAGTTGTTTCTGATTTTTTAAATGCCTTTTTTACAACAGGATTTTTGGAAGAATTTTTCAAGTGGTTCATACTTTTTTATGCAATTTATCAACATGTTGAATTTGACGAACCGTATGATGGAATTGTTTATGGTACATCGGTAGCACTAGGGTTCGCAACAAGTGAAAATATATTGTATTTATTGGCCAATGGGGTCGAGCACGCTGTGGGTCGAGCACTATTACCTGTTTCAAGTCATGCGCTTTTTGGTGTATTAATGGGCTACTATTTAGGAAAAGGAAAATTTACGAATGAGAGTAAAGGGAAATGGCTCCTATTTTCACTGTTTCTTCCTGTATTTTTTCACGGTATATATGATTATATTTTAATGTCCTTCGAATACTGGCTGATCTTTATTTTGCCATTTATGATTTTTTTGTGGTGGCTTGCTCTCCGTAAGGTGAAGAGTGCGAGACACTTGAGCGGAATAAAGGCAACTAATGATGATATACACATTCAAAACCCCCTTCAATTATAAAATTGAAAGGGGGTTTTTCTGTCTTTTGATTCTTATTAAAGAAGTTTCTAATAGCTTTTTGCATAAAAAACCAACCTCTACAAAAAATAGGATTAATGTTAATAAGATTTACATCTGGGGGTTGCGAACGATGAACAAAAAAATTTTATTAATGAAAGTTGCTACAATCTTCTTTCTAACACAAGTTATTATCCCCTTTACAACAAAGGTGGATCAGGTTGATGCCTTCACCAATCAAGTGATTCAACAAGGGGCAGTAGGTGAAGATGTTATTGAACTTCAATCACGTCTTCAGTACATCGGTTATTATAATGGGAAAATTGACGGTGTATTTGGATGGAAGACGTATTGGGCTCTAAGAAACTTTCAGTACGAATTTGGGCTGCCAATCGATGGACTTGCTGGAACAACAACAAAGCAGAAATTAGTAAAAGCAACAAAGTACAATGAACAATTTGTAAAGGAACAAATAAATAATGGAAACAAATTTACTCATTATGGTGGAGTAGATTTAGCAAAGCAAAAGAAGCCAAACCCGAAAGTAAATAAGGCACAGCCGAATAAGAATCAAGGAACGGCAACAGCAAAAAAACCAACAACAAAAACTCAAGCAAAAACTCCAACTGCACAACAACCGAAACAAAATACAACAGCTAAACAAAGTAAACAGAATACAACCGCAGCTAAGAAGCCGCAAAATAATAATACGGCAGCAAAGAAACCTACCGCACCACAAGCAAATGCTGGAAAACAAGCTGGCCCGAAAGCAACAGCTGCAACTCCACCAAAAAAACCTACAGCTGCTAATGTACCAAGTGGGTTTTCACAGAATGATATTCAGTTAATGGCAAACGCTGTATATGGAGAAGCAAGGGGAGAACCTTATATTGGTCAAGTAGCGGTGGCGGCAGTCATATTAAACAGGGTGCAAAGTGCTACATTTCCTAATACGGTTTCAGGTGTTATTTTTGAGCCAAGAGCGTTTACTGCCGTTGCGGATGGCCAGATTTGGTTAACCCCAAATGAGAACGCCAAAAAAGCGGTTCTGGACGCAATGAACGGTTGGGATCCGACTGGTAATGCCATCTATTATTTTAACCCTGACACGGCGACAAGTGGATGGATTTGGTCTAGACCACAAATTAAGCGCATCGGAAAGCATATATTCTGTAAATAGGGGTGAGGTCGAATTGATTAGAACAATCTTAATAGGTGTTTTGGTGCTCGGGGTAGCAGGAACGGCTTTTTGGGGCTATCAAGAGCATCGTGAAAAAAATGCCGTACTCATAAATGCTGAGAACAACTATCAAAGAGCGTTTCACGATCTAAGCTATCAGGTAGATTTACTGAATAATAAGATAGGAACGACATTAGCTATGAATTCAAGGGAATCATTATCGCCTTCTTTAGCAGAGGTTTGGAAAATAACATCTGATGCTCATAGTGATGTTGGTCAACTTCCATTAACGCTTCTACCTTTCAACAAGACGGAGGAGTTTCTCGCGAAAATTGGTGATTTTAGTTACCGTACTGCAATTAGAGATTTAGAGAAAGAACCATTAACGGATAAAGAGTACCAATCCTTACAGGACCTGTATAAGCAGTCAGCAGAGATACAAGGTGAATTGCGAAAGGTACAGCATATGGTCTTAGAAAATAACTTACGCTGGATGGATGTTGAACTGGCTCTAGCATCATCAGAAGAGCCTTTAGATAATACAATTATTGATGGCTTTAAGACCGTCGAGAAAACAGTTGAAGGATATGGAGACACAGATTTTGGACCTGCCTTTGTGTCTTTAAGTCAAAAAGAAGACAACGAGTTTAAATACTTGCAAGGGAAACAAGTGAAAGAAGAAGAGGCCGTTCAAATCGCAAAAAAACATGCAGCGTTTGGAAATGATGTGGCTGTAAAGGTTACGGAAAGTGGGAAAGGTGCAAGTACTGGTTTTTATAGCATTTCTGTACAAAAGAAGGGTACAAATGAAGAAGCAAATATGGATGTCACGAAAAAAGGTGGTTATCCAATTTGGTTTATCTACTCTCGTGATGTGAAAGAGCAAAAAATAAGTCTAAACGATGCAAGTACGAAAGCGATTCAATTCTTAAAGGATACGGGCTTTGAAAATTTAGATCTATTTGAAAGCACGCAGTACGATAATATTGGAGTATTTACCTTTGTTACAAATGAAAATGATGTTAGAGTGTATCCTGATGCTATTAATGTAAAGGTAGCGTTGGATAATGGAAATATTTTAGGTTTTTCTGCTGATGATTATTTACGCTCTCACCATGTAAGAGATATTCCAAAGCCAACTCTATCGGTGGAAGACGCACAAAAGAAAATTAACCCAAGTGTTAAGGTAATGGAAAATAGACAATCGATCATTATTAACGATATGAACGAAGAAGTACTGTGTTATGAATTCATGGGAACACTAGGTGATGACACGTACCGTATTTTCATTAACGCGAATAGCGGGATCGAAGAAAAGGTCGATAAGCTAGAAAATGCCGAGGAAGTATATGAGGATGTTGTGTAAGGAAAAGCACCCGCTTTTCCTTTTTTTTAGATTCATATTGCGTCAATGAATAAGTTCATGTCATAATTTGTGGTGACAAGTTTTGACAGGATGTGTGATCGTATGTTGAAAATAGGCACTGTAATTATGCTTGAGTTAAAATATGGAGATAAATTAGATAAATTTAAGTGTAAGGTTGTAGAACAAAAAGAAAATCAAATCTATATCGATTATCCAATCAATATGGCAACTGAAAGAACGGTCTTTTTAATTGATGGGACACAGTTAAAAGGATCATTTGTCTCTCAGGATAATAACTCAGTCTTTTTATTTGAATCTGAGGTATTAGGTAGAACCAAGCAAAATATTCCCATGCTTATTCTTTCTTATCCTGGTGATGAGCACTTGGTAAAGATACAAAGACGTCAATATGTAAGGGTCGAAACTACTGCAGATGTGGCAGTACATCCTACAAATTCAGAGTTTAAGCCATTTACAACTGTTACAGATGATATAAGTGCAGGCGGTGCAGCAATTCTTATCAACGATAAACATGGAATCCTCGCTGGTCAAACCCTTCAATTATGGGTGGTACTTCCTATGCAAAGCGGAGAAATTCATTATTTAAAAGTTAAGAGTAAAGTAGTAAGACTTATTCCTTTAGATGACAGTCGTATGAAGGCATCGTTACAATTTGTTGATATGAGCCCACAGGACCGTCAACTTTTTCTTCGATTTAGCTTTGACCGCCAGTTGCTTATGAAGAAGAAGGGTCTTGAATCGTGAATAAAGTAGCCATAATTTCCCTATAATAGTACTGATATTATGGGAGGAAGTGAAATGGTGAAGACGTTTGAGCGTATTATTGTTAAGATCATTCTCATTCAGTTTCTTTTCCTTATCGGAACACAGTTTTTCTTTCATCAGTTAAGCATCTTTCCTGAGTTGAAAATCATTACAAAATACGAAGGTGTAAACAAAAATAATTTTTCGGATTTTTTAGAAACCTTTAATGGGAAATGAAAAGCAGGGAGCTCCTGCTTTTTTTGTTTTTTACAATATTATTAACAAGCAACGAACAAGTATATGCTAAAATATATAAGGAATCATTCGTTTACGATTCAAATTGAACAAACTAACAATATTGAAGTTCAAACAACTAGGAGGACATATGAGTAAAATATCTATCGCAATCGACGGTCCTGCTGCTGCAGGAAAAAGTACTGTTGCCAAAATAATAGCTGAGAAACTCTCATATATTTATATTGATACAGGTGCTATGTATCGTGCAATTACATATAAAGCTTTACAGTCTAAATGTGAGCTTACCGATGAGAGCGCCCTTAATGAGCTTTTAGCAAATACAAAAATTGACTTGTTGCCAGGTGAAAAAGGACAACTTGTATTCCTTGACGGACAAGAAGTTACAAACGAGATTCGATCTGCCGAGGTGACAAATCAAGTCTCTATCGTGGCAAAACACCGTTTAATTCGAGAAGAAATGGTGAAAAGACAACAGCAATTCGGGGCAAATGGGGGAGTGGTTATGGATGGTCGAGATATTGGCACACATGTCCTTCCTCATGCAGAAATAAAAGTGTTTCTTCTGGCAAGCGTTCAGGAAAGAGCGGAAAGAAGATATCAAGAAAACCTTGAAAAAGGCTTTCCAGCCGACTTAGAAAAGTTAAAACAGGAGATTGCGGCTAGAGATAAATTAGATTCTGAACGAGAAGTAGCACCTTTAAAAAAAGCGGAGGATGCAGTAGAGATAGATACCACTTCCTTATCGATTGAGGAAGTGGTTGAGAAAATCTTAGCATTAGCTGAGGAAAGGATAGGATCCTATTGACGATATATACTTTTGCACGATCCGTTGTAAACATGATCTACAAGCCTTTGTATCGTATAGAGACAATTGGCCAAGAAAATATTCCTAAAGTAGGATCGGTTTTGCTTTGTTCCAATCATATTTCTAATCTTGATCCAATTGTCGTAGGAACTACAACTCCTCGCGCAGTCCATTTTATGGCTAAAGAGGAGTTGTTTCGTGTACCTGTGATTGGGAAACTTTTTCCTCATTTGAATGCATTTCCTGTCAAAAGAGGGATGAGTGATCGTGAGGCTCTTAGAAAGGGTTTAGCCGTCCTTAAGGAAGGGGAAGTTCTTGGATTATTCCCTGAAGGTACTCGCAGTAAGACGGGAGAGCTAGGAGAAGGGTTAGCAGGTGCTGGCTTCTTTGCAACAAGATCCGAAGCATTAATCGTTCCTTGTGCGGTTATTGGCCCATATAAAGCATTTAATAAGTTAAAGGTGGTTTATGGTAAGCCAGTTGATTTTACAGAATATCGAAAAAACAAAATATCAGCTGATGAGGCTACAAAAATCATTATGGAAGAAATCAGAAAACTGATTATTGCGAACAAATAGGGAGTATCTCGCTTGACAAAAGAAGCCATTTATAAGAAGTTTAATTAAAGAGATTTTTTAGA